>JACQFP010000003.1 GCA_016200005.1 Verrucomicrobiota bacterium
GTCGTCCGTGTCGGACTTGGCCTCGGAATAGAGCCTGCCCCATCCGGTCCCGAAATAATCGAGCACGCCGCCGAGATCGCTGAAGGATTTGGTGAAGACCGGGTCGTGCAGGATCTGGTCGTAGCGCTTGTCCTTGGCGAGGTTCGAGCCGTGGATGCCGGCCAGTGCCTTCGGCATGCTGAGCCCGTGCTTGGTGACGGCCTTGTAGAGCGGCGATGTCAGCGAGGGGATGTTGAAATCGCCCATCACGATGAGGTCCTTGTCTTCGTTCGTTTTCTCAAGACGCTTGCCTTCGATCCAATCGGCGAGCCTCTCGATCTCCTGCCGTCGCGCCTCGTTGCTCTCGCCCCAGCGGATGTGCGTCGTGAGAACGACGAAGTCGAAATTGCCCGACTTGAACGACGCCAGGTAAGGACTGCGCCAGAAGGATTTGTCGGGAAGATACTCGAACCCAAGTTTCGCGCGCGGTGGACTGGCTTCCGCGGCGAGGCCGTTGAAGATGACCGCGCGTTTGTCGTAGATGAAGCCGAGCCGCTCCCGGTTGCCGCCGGCGTCGGGAATCATGTCGGAATAAACTGCGCGCCAGTACGGGCCGAGGATTTTCAGTGCTCGGCCAAGGTCGGTGAGATCGTCGCGCAATTCGACGATGCCGATAAGGTCAAACTGACCCAGGATTTCGGCGACGTAATGAATGGCGGCATCGCTGCGGCGCACCTTGCCGAACTCGCGGATGTTCCAACTGGCGAGGTTGAGCGTCTCGTCCAGTTTCGAGGACGGGACTTTCGCGGCCGTGATGCGCTTCTTGAGCGCCAGCAATCCGGCCGCAATTTCCGGCGAAACTTTTCCGTGGTGCATATCGTTTGAAGTGGCTTCGACCATAGCAGCGCGCACGACCCGCGCAAGGTTGGATTGGCTGCCACGCGATTGTCCAATCGCTGAATTGCCTGCTTTGCGAAGAATCGTAACCGACGTTTGCTCGATGGCAGTCTGTTCTTGAAAAGGTTTGTATCCTGTCGAGAATCATCGGCAATCGATTTATTTCCGGTGAAACCTGACGACATACTCATTGCCCTCCAAGACCTCACCCAGCGTGAGCGCATTGAGTTCCTGCCGCTCGCGCCGGATGCGCGCCAACCTTCGCCTTACGCCCCCATTGAAAAGTATCTGCTCGATCTAAAGAACAACGCAAAGCCGGAATCCGCCGCCGAAGATTTATTCACTGCGCTTTGCAAAGATCTGTTGGGCTTCCAGCCCACCCGCCAGGTCGGCGTCATGGAAGGCTTCGTGGATTTCATGCTGCCTGAACCGATGGAGCAGGCCCTTCCCCTTGAACTCAAGCCACTGTTTCAACGCGACGGCCCGGACGCACTTTGGCGCAGCGACGCCAATCCAAAAAACCACGTCGCTCAGGTCAAAAAGTATTTGCGTGATCACGAATACCTCGTTCTCACCGACCTGCGCACGGCGTGGTGCTTCAGCACGCGCGACTTTTTCTTTGAAGGCAAACATTTTGCCGAATTGCCGTTCGTGGACTTTCTCAGCCGTTGCCGCGATAACCGCAGTGTGCTCGACGCCGTGCGCCGGTTGGAAGACACGGCGGACAAACCCGAATTGGAACGCCAGTTCTTCGATGACCTCCGGCACTGGTTCAACGAATTCGACAAGGTCAAATGGACGCCGCCGGACCTCGCCGCTGAATCCATCATTCTCCTCATCAATAAACTCATTTTCGCCCGCACCATCGAGGACTTTGGGCTGGTCCCCTATCGCTACACGCAGGACGCCTACGCGCAACACACCCGCGACTGGCAGGCCAAAGGCCCGCACCGCATCGTTCCCAAGTTTCTCGATCAGTTCGAAGAGTTCTTCGATGAATACTACGACACGGAAATCTTCTCCGCCCGCGTCTGGGAACGGCTCGATAAAGACCCCGCCAATCTCCAGCGTTTTTGTGACAAGCTGAACTTCGTGCTCGGCCTCAACTCCTGGGACCAGACTTACAGCCGCGGCATCGTCCATTACAATTACCGCCGCATAGACGAGGACATCTTCGGCAAGAGCTATGAAATGTTCCTCGCCGCCAACCGCAAGGACGAAGGCATCTACTACACGCCCGCCGGCATCACCGCGCCCATGGCGGATTCGCTCGTGGATTCACTGGCGGGCAGAATCGTGGACGAAATCTGCGACGCCGTTGGTAGCCAGAAATGCGACTTCGCGCGCGCCGACCAACTCATGGCGTTGCTGGCCGAACTCCGCGTCGCCGACACAGCCGGCGGTTCGGGCGGATTTCTCATCAAAGTCCTCCGCGCCTTCTGGCGGCAATACCAGCGCATTGATTCGGCCAGCGCCTGGGTCGGCAAAATCCTGAAGCCGGACAACGGCGAACTGTATCTCGCCGAACTCCCGCCCAATGTTGAGAACGCGCTCGCCTTTCGCCGCCGCCACCAATTCGACAACCGCCGCGTTCTCATCGCCCAAATCCTTTTGCGCCACATCTTCGGCGTGGATAAAGACCCCGGCGCGCTCGAAGTCGCCAAGACCAACATCTGGAAAGAAGCCGTCAAACTTTCGCCCGCCGATTACAATTATCGCCTCCTCAAAACCGACGTCGTCAAAATTCTCCCGAACCTCGAATTGAATTTTCATTGCGCCGACTCGCTCGTGGACGTGGAACTGGAAAAGCAGACCGCGTGGCTCGCCGAGTATCATAAAGCGGAATTGAAAAAGCTGTCGGACCTCCGCGCGTGTTACATCGAGAATCCGATGAACCATGCGCCGCTGGACGAGGCGCTTGCCTTGCGCGCCAAACTCCGCGCCAATCTGGTCGAACATTTTCAGGGCGAAAACCTGCCCTGTGAACCCGCCGGTTTCGTGCTCCACCCGCTCATTCTTCCGCAGCCGAGGCCGCAGCGACGAAAGAAAGTCAGAGCCGACTCACGTCGGCTGCTACGAATGAAGCACTCGCCGGCTTCGACGGCATCATCGGCAATCCGCCGTGGGAAGGGTTCAAACCCATCCGCAAGGAATTTGCCGCCAACTTTTATCGCGGCAAACCGCAGTTCAGCAAGCTGGGCATGGACGGCCCGACGTTCGACAAGTGGTTCGTAGAGGAATTGAAAGCGAACAAGGAATTCGCCGCCCGCTGGCGTGCGCATGAGGAATACTACGAACGCAACAAGGAATACTTCAGCAAGACTTTCAAGAAGCAGGGCACCGGCGACTGGAATCTCTTCAAACTTTTTATTGAGCGCGACCTCTCGCTCGTCCGGCAGGGCGGGCAATTCTCGCTGCTTGTGCCCAGCGGATTCCAGACCGACGAAGGCTGCGCTGATCTCCGCCGTTGGTTCATCAGCGAACACCGGATGGATGAGCTGACTTCGTTTGAGAATCGCGGCTACCCGGAAATCGTGGATGGCAAGGAACGCACGAAACATATTTTCCCGGACGTGGACAACCGCTTCAAATTCGGCTTCTTCAAAGTGGTTAAAGGCGAGGCCACGCCCAAAGACCACGCGTTCGACGCGAGGTTTTACCTCCGCGATCCGAAAGATGCCTTCGCTCCGCCGATACATTACAGCGTCGAGATGTTGCGACGTTTCTCGCCCCAAATGCTTTCTGTGATGGAATTCCGTTCGGCGGAAGATTACGCCGTAGCTGGCAGGATTCGTGGTGAACACAAATTGCTTGGTGAACTTGGCTACCAATTCCGGCGCGAACTGCACCCGGCAGACGATGTGGAGTTCTATCTCAAGGAGCCTGCACGCAAGCTCCGCGAAGGCGAGTCCGTGATTTACGAAGGGAAGATGATCCAGCAGTTCGACGGCGATTTTGCCGCACGGGTTTTTCATGCCGAAGACAAAGTTGTCCGCCCCGAACTGCTCCGCAAGGAGCTTTACCGGCTCGGCCAATTCATCCGTGAAAGCGAGGTGCAAAAGGTCGAAGGCAAGAAAGTTCCGACCAAGAAAGACGAGTTTGAAAAATTTCTGGCCGAGCTTTGGAAGGCAAAAAAGTTCCAGCTTGATTGCGATTTTGAACGCGTGGTTTTCCGGCGCGTTGGCAGTTCAACCAACGAACGAACCATCATTGCCACTTTGCTGCCGGCGGGAGTTTATTGCTCCGACACCGTGAGTTATTTGATTCCGGCCAGCTACCAATTGACCAAGGCCGGCAAACTGTCTCGAGAACCGCTAACCGCCGAGGAAGCACGGTCGGTTCTTTGCCTGCTGGATTCGCTGACGCTGAATTACTACATCCGCAGCAAAATGTCAGCGACGGTAAACATGTTCTACATTTACGAACTACCCGTGCCAGAACTTCCCACCGCGCAGAAAAAGAAGCTGGCTGATTCCGCCACCAAGCTCTTGAAAAACCCGCGAAACGTGAAGGAACGCGCCGCGCTGGAAGTTTTCATCACCCGCGAACTTTACGGCCTGTCGCCCGACGATTGGAAACATCTCACCGGCACCTTCACCTTCGGCGGCGGCGACTCCAAAGCCGAGTTGGACGAGATTATTCGCCTTTCTCTCTCGCTTTGGTAATGGTTCAAGCTTTATGGCCCCGCCGAACAACAACATCGTCACCATCCGCAGTCTCTCGAAAGTTTACGAACAGGGTGAAATCAAGGTCACGGCGCTCAACAACATTTCGCTGGATATTCAGGCCGGTGAATTCCTGGCGTTGATGGGACCGTCCGGTTCGGGCAAATCCACGCTGCTGCACATCATCGCCGGCATTGACCGGCCCACGAACGGCGAGTGCCGCGTCCAGGGCGTCGATGTCACGAAGCTGAACGAATCCGAACTGGCCGACTGGCGCAATCATAACGTCGGCTTTGTTTTCCAGTCGTTCAACCTGATTCCCGTCCTGACGGCGTATGAGAATGTCGAACTGCCGCTGCTGTTAACACGACTGAGCGGCGCGCAACGCCGCCGGCAGGTCAACACCGCGCTTGAGTTGGTCGGGCTGGCCGACCGCGCGAAACATTTGCCCCGTCAACTTTCCGGCGGGCAGGAACAGCGCGTGGCCATCGCCCGCGCGCTCGTGACCGATCCCAGCCTCATCGTCGCCGATGAACCGACCGGCAATCTCGATTCACAATCCGCGCAAGATGTCATGGGGATTCTCCAATCGTTGAGCAAGACCGCCGGTAAGACGGTCATCATCGTCACGCACGATCCCAAGGCAGCGGCGTTTGGTTCGCGCTCCATTCACCTGGAAAAAGGTGAGTTGATTTAATCTGCTGGACTGAAATGGAAAACGGCGCGCTCGACTTTCTGCTTTGAGCGGCCAGAATCCCGCCGATGCTTTGGACAACTTTCTTAGGGTCGCTCGCCCTGCTCAGTTTTCTCATCACCATCTGGCAATGGCTTGCCGCGCGGCGCTTTCCGCTGCATCAACGCCTCACCGACACGTCATTCGTGCCCGCCGTCACATTGCTGAAACCGCTCAAGGGTTGCGACTCGGAAACTACCGGGTGTCTGGGCACTTGGTTGACGCAAGATTATCCGGGCAAAGTGCAAATCCTGTTTGGCGTTGCTTCGGCGGACGATCCCGTTTGTGCGATTGTCCGGCAGTTGATCAAGGAACATCCGGCGTGTGAAGCCGAACTGATCGTTTGCGGGGAGTCGCTCGGCGCGAACGCCAAAGTTTCGACGTTGATCCAGCTCGAACGCGCGGCGGCGCACAACTATCTCGTGATTAGCGACGCCGATGTGCGGGTGCCGCCGGATTTGTTGACAAATTTGATGTTACCGCTGCGCCAGGCCGAAGTCGGTTTGGTGAATTGTTTCTATTGCCTGGCCAATCCCTCGACGCTGTCGATGCAGTGGGAAGCCATCGCCATCAACGCCGACTTTTGGAGCCAGGTCCTGCAATCGCGCACGCTCAAGCCGCTCGGCTTTGCCCTTGGCGCAGTGATGGCGATGAAACGCGAGGCGTTGCAAAAAACCGGCGGTTTTGCAGCGCTCGCCGATTATCTCGCCGACGACTACCAACTCGGAAATAAAATTGTGCGGGCCGGCTGGCGCATCGAACTGTGTCCGGTTGTCGTCGAATGTTGGGAAGCACCGAGAACGTGGCGCGAAGTCTGGCGGCATCAACTCCGCTGGGCGCGCACGATTCGCGCCTGTCAGCCGCTGCCGTATTTCTTCAGTATCCTGAGCAATGCGACGCTGTGGCCGCTGCTGTGGTGGTTTGCTTTGCCTCGCAGTACACCGTTCTTTGTCCTCTGCCTGTTGGTTCGCCTGCTCACAGCACTGAACAATCACGGGCGATTGACCCGGTCAACAGCGCACCGTGGTTCTTTGTGGCTCGTTCCCGTGAAGGATTTGTCGCAAGCGGCCTTGTGGTTGCTCGCCTTCACGGGCAATCACCTTGAATGGCGCGGACAAAGGTTTCGCCTGCAGCGGGACGGCAAACTTGTGAAAGATTAAGAGTGTCCGCGGCCAGCTTCATGGAAACGGCAACGACGGTTTGTCGCGAAACGGATCGCCAGGTGGCCGCAACGCCGGTTGCGGCGCGCGCGGCTCGGTTCTGATTTCGGGTTGTGAGTTTCCACTACTGGAAGGAGGCGGGTAAGGCCGGCCGTAATAATAGTCGTCGTAGCCGTAATAGGGACGGTAATACGGGTCATGCCAGTATGGATCGGGCGGATGGCTGGCGGCCGCGTCATCGGAGGTTTTGCAACCTGCCGCTGAAACCAACAACATCATCACCAAACAAATGCGCCGGAGTTTCAGAAGAAAATGCGCCCGTTCGTTCGTCAGCTTGACCTGTGGTTTCATAACTCAATCCTTTGTTTCAGCACCGTAGCGCAATTTTCAACGCCCAAACAGCAATAAACTAGCCGCGAGGAAAAACTTCGCCTCCGCCTGCTCACACAGTGCCCGCGGCTGTCAATTCGATGATGGTTCGCAACGAGGTCGTCGGTCGAAATCCGGTCGCCTTGGCCAGTTTATCGATGAGCGGCTTGCGCCGGAGCATGTCTTCAAATCCCGGCGCGTAAGCGTCGTTGTAAGAAACCCGTTCAATCGGCGATTTCGAACCCACAATCTCCACCACCAACTTCGCCAGGTCACCAATGCAGATTTCCTCCGTGCTACCGACGTTGAAGACCTCGCCGTGCGCTGCAGGACAGGTTTGCAAACGCACCAACGCTTCCACCGTGTCGCGCACATAACAAAAGCAGCGGGTCTGGTGGCCATCGCCGAACACTTTGAGCGGCTGCCCGCTCTTGGCGGCGGCCACAAATCGTGGCAACACCATTCCGTAACGACCGGTTTGTCGCGGCCCAACGGTGTTGAACAATCGCGCAATCACCACGGGTAACGAACGCTCCTTGGCAAACGCCAGAGCGAGAAATTCATCCATTAACTTCGAGCAGGCGTAACTCCAGCGGCTGTGGTGCGGCGGGCCGATCAGCAAATCATCCTCCTCGCTGAACGCTGGTTTTTGACTTTTGCCGTAAACCTCGGATGTGGACGCGAGCAAGACCGGCACGCGACGCGGCGATGCAGCCTCCAGAACCGCTTCGGTTTCCTCCAGATTCGTTTCGATGACGCGAATGGGGGAGTTCACGACCAACTCTACCCCCACCGCGGCAGCCAGGTGATAGATCGACTCCGCGTCTGCTGCGAGAGCGGCAAGTTCGCGGCACGCGGAAACTTTTGAATCAATAAACCGCAAACCGGGATGGCTCATCACGGCGCGAAGATTATCGCGGCTACCCGTCGAGCAATCATCAATGACCGTCACCGCCTTGCCGTCCGCCAGCAATCGTTCCACCAGGTGCGAACCGATGAAGCCGGCGCCACCAGTGACGATGACCTGAGGTTTATTGCTCATTTTTAGGTTCGGTCGGCGGTCGGTCAGAAGCTGAAGATTCGTTCGTCTTCGTCGCGTTTCCGTTCACCAATTTCTCAACGCGGATTTCTGTTGGGGGCATCAACGCTTTCGCCACGGCTTCGGCCAACCTCTGCCGATGCGCCGGGTCGGCAATCAAACGCGCTTCCTTGGGGTTCGACAAGTAACCTCCTTCGAGCAGCACCGCCGGGCGATTTTGTCCGCGCAACACGGTCAGAAATCTCGCGCGTCGCACGCCCCGATCCATGCTGCCGTTGACTTTCAGCAACATGCGATGCAGGCGGACGGCGAGTTGTAGATTTTGCGCATCATAAGCGTTGTTGACGAAGGCGCGAGTTGAATCATCTTCAAAGCCCCGGCGCAAACTCGACGGCATGCCCACCGGCGTCAGGCAGTAAGTCTCCAAGCCGGTCTGTTCCCTGTCCGGATAGGACGAATTGAAGTGCAGGCTGAGGAAAAGATCGGCGTTCTCCCGCTCCGCCACAGCTACTCGATTCGTCAAGGCGACCTCGCGGTCGTTGGTGCGCGTGAGGACCACTCGCCAGCCGTTGGTCACGAGCAACTTTTCCAATCGCCGCGCCCAATCAAGCGTGAACTCCTTTTCGTAACGGTGATCGAAAATACTTCGCGTGCCCGCATCCCCGCCACCGTGTCCCGGATCGATGACAATGACGCGATTGGTTTTGTCTGAAACGATTGTGCTGTTGATCAGCGGCAGGATATTTTTTTGCAAGTCCAGCCGATGAACGAACGGACGGTTGTCGATCATTTGCGGCGCGAAACCGAGACGCAGTTCCAGCCCGTTCCAGCGCGCCGTGAGATTGTCCGCCCGGATCACGAGTACGCCGTTGCTCGTCGTCAATGCGTAAGTCGGCGTGGTGGCCGGTGAGATCCGCTGAAAACTACCGAAGCCATTGGACTGGCTCCAGCGAATCAATGAGACCCAGGTTTCGGTGAATCGATTTGTCCACGTGGAAGCCACAACTGGTGGTGGAAGGTTCGAAGGCGCCAGGGCCAGGGCAGGTGACGGTGTCAATTCTAACGCAACAATCTGGCCAGGTTCCACATTCTCTGCCATTCCCCAGTCAGGAACATGGTTTACGTTTGCCGGTCGCTGATCAGTCCTGCAACCCACAAGCGCCAGCAGACCGCACAGAAACAGTCTGTTTGAAAACGACACGCCGACATTGTGCGGATGCGCCGTTCCGACTCAAGCGGATTCAATTTGACCAAGCACCCAAATACCCAAGGTCGTGCGCAAGCCAGTTTGGGTATTTGGGTGCTTGGGTATTTTAAACCCGCTTGCCCACACTCTCCCTCGTCGTCATAGTTGACGACAGTTACGAACAACGCCTGATCGTGTGAGAATTCTTGTTGCCATCACAGGGGCCAGCGGCGCGCTTTACGCGCAGCGCCTGCTGGATAATCTCGATCCACGCCAACACGAACTGCACGTCGTCATGAGCAACTACGCGCACCAGGTCATTGCCGAGGAGCTGCCCGAGGGCTTGCGCCTGGCGGAAGGCGTCAAATCGCACAGTTTGAAAAGCATGAACGCCCCCTTCGCCAGCGGTTCGAATCCGCCGGATGCGATGGTCGTGATCCCCTGCACCATGGGAACACTGGGCCGCATCGCGCATGGTTACAGCGAGGACGTGTTGCTGCGCGCCGCCGACGTGGTGTTGAAGGAAAAAAAGAAACTCATCCTCGTCCCGCGCGAAACGCCGCTCAGTCTGGTTCACGTGAAAAATTTTGAACTGCTCCTGCTGGCGGGCGCCACGCTGATTCCCGCAAATCCTAGTTTTTATTCCGGCGCCAAGACGATTACCGATCTGGCCGACACGGTCGTCGCCCGCGTGCTGGACCATCTCGGCGTGTCGAACCAACTCGCGCCGCGCTGGGCGGAAGAGAAGGACTAACCGCCGATGAACGCAGATAAACGCAGATGGTGCATTTGGCACTCCGGCAAGTTCAGATTGACGCGCTCCATTCAGAGCGATGACCTGCCGAATCTGGTCGTTTCTTATCTGCGTTCATCTGCGTTCATCTGCGGTTAAAAATGCTCTCCGCTGTTCAAAAGTGGGCCTCGTTCGTGCGTTTCTCGCATACAGTCTTCGCGCTGCCGTTCGCGCTGGCGGCGATGCTTGTTGCTGCGCGGGAAAACCGCGGCTGGCCAGGCTGGCGAATTTTTCTTTTGATCCTCGCCGCGATGGTGTGTGCGCGAACCTGCGCAATGGCGTTCAACCGCATCGTGGATCGAAAATTTGACGCACAGAATCCGCGCACGGCCAAACGTCATTTGCCCGCCGGCCAAATCTCACTCGTTAGCGCGATTCTGCTTTGTGGGTTGTCCGGTGCCGGATTCATCACGACGACTTTTTTCCTGAACCCGCTTTGTTTTTACCTCTCGCCCGTCGCCCTGCTGGTCATTTGTTTCTATTCGCTCACAAAACGGTTCACGGATTACACGCATGTTTATCTCGGCCTTGCCTTGGCGTTGGCGCCGGTGGGTGCGTGGCTCGCTGTGAAGGGCACGAATGTTAATGCCGTGGATATTGCACGGATGGCCACACTCGCTGTGGCAGTGGTGCTGTGGCTGGTCGGATTCGACATCATCTACGCGCTGCCAGATTACGAGTTCGACAAGTCGCACGGCCTGCACTCCCTGGTGGTGGCGTGGGGACCCAAGAACGCGCTGCAAGCGGCGTTCCTGGCGCACATGCTCATGTGCGGGCTGCTGTTCGTCTTCGGATTTCTCTGCCGCTTCCGCATCGCCTACACCATCGGCTGGCTCATCATCGTCGGCTGCCTCGTGCTGGAACATTGGATTGCGAAGCGACGCAGCCTGAACTGGATCAACGTCGCCTTCTTCCGGTTGAACGCCATCGTGAGCGCGGTCTTCCTCGTCGTTGTGGCGGCGGAAGTGATTTTCAAGGGCGGGTTCAAGCTGCGGTAAACCGTCTTGCCAATGAATGGCAATAGATATACACTGCCGTTATGAAAATGGACACTATGAACATTTCGCTGCCCAAGCACATGTCCGAATTCGTCCGGCAGAATGTCGAGCGTGATTATGGCAACGCGAGCGAATACTTCCGCGATTTGGTGCGTGAAAAAATGAAGCGCGAGATTGAAGCCGACCTGAAATTTTTGGAATCCACCGGCAAAGGCGCGCTGCCCGGACCGAGCGAGGCGCAAATTGAAAAAGTTGTGGCCCTGCAAAAGAAACTGCGGAAGGAGCGCAATGCGCGTCGTTCTTGACGCCAATGTGGTTGCCTCGGCGGTTTGCTGGAGTGGCGAAGCGTATCGCTGCTTTGTAAAATTGGCGCGCCGACAATTTTTCGCCTATGGATCGGCTGAAACATTGCGGGAAGCCGAGGATGTCTCTTCGCATTTGGTTTGGGAGGAACGACCGAAACATAATGCCGCCGCGCGACTGAACTGGTATTTGGAGAAAATAAAAATGGTCGAACCCGCACCATTGGGCAAACCGCGCAGCCGTGATGCGAAGGACGATTCCTATCTGGCCGTTGCCATCGCCGCGCGGGCAAATTTTATCGTGAGCTACGACAAGGATTTGCTGGTCTTGAAAAAACCGTTCGGAATTGAAATCATTCGCCCGGCGCAGTTTTTGAGGCTGGTCAAAGGATGAATTGAATCAGATTAATTTTCTTCCGCCTCAACGCAATCGTGAGCGCGGTGTTTCTCGTCATCGTGGCCGCGGAGGCAATGTTTTCACGCGGGTTCAAACTGCGGTAAGAGTGCGTAAAAAATTCCCCTTGACAAGCATTGCACTGTGAGGCATAACTCTGCCATGCTTTCAAAAGAACTCGTCGCCGCCTCGACCGTGCCGCTGGTGTTGTCCGTGTTGACAGGCGGTGAGAACTACGGCTACGCGCTCATTCAGAGCGTGCGGGCATTGTCCGGCGGCAAGATCGAATGGACGGAAGGGATGCTTTACCCGGTGCTGCATTGGATGGAGAAGCAAGACTTGATTGAAGCCGAATGGCGCGAAGCCGAGACCGGCCGGAAGCGGAAATATTACCGGCTGCGCAAGGAAGGCCGTAAGGCGCTCCGGGAGGAGAAAGAGCAATGGTTAACCGTTCACGAAACCCTCGCAACTTTATGGAAAACGTCTCTCAGTTTGACCTAAACACGGCGCTTCGGCGCTGGCTGGAACTTCTCCGCCAATCACCACAAGTGAAGGCTGAGAATCTACAGGAGTTGGAGTCGCACGTCCGTGACTCGGTGGTGCAATTGCAAAGCAAGGGATTGTCGTCAGAGGAATCGTTTCTCATCGCGACGCACCGCGCCGGCAGCCCGGAAAAACTTGAACCCGAGTTCGCCAAAGTGAATCGGAATCCGTGGAACATGATCGTTCACGGATTGATTCTTGTTTTCTTCAGCGTTGTCTGCTGGTTCCTCTGGGGAACGCTCCACCTCCCGCAGATGACGCAAGGAATGTTGGCGAGACTTGGCGCGGTCGACCAGGCCACCGGTTATGGAGCATTGCCAGCCTTCACGCGGATGATGATGGGGCTTGGCAATTTGATGTTCGTGCCGCCACTGCTGGCTTTCATTTACTGCCTTTACGTTTGGTTCCAAAAATCCAGCGTAAAAAGTTCCTGGATGGGATTCTTCGCCTCCACGACGGCGGTCTTGATTTTCATCACGCTCCCAACGTTGATCGCGGTGGTGTTGCCGCTGATTGATTTGCTGAACCATCTTCCGGCGAAGTAATCCCCGTCTATTGGGAACGCGCTTTCCCTGCGACGCCGCATATGCTAACATTGGCGGCGTGACTTTCTTCGTTCAACGCAGCGAATTGCGCGACCTCTACAACAAGGTCGTGCGGGGGGAACGCTTGCCGTTTCGAGCCGTGACTGTTACGGTAAAGCGATGAAGATCGAAGTTCAGGATGAGGTGTTGCGCGGCTTGGAATTGACCGAGTCGCAGGCCTTGGTCGATCTGGCCGTGGGTCTTTTCACTGAGCGGCGCGCCACGCTGGGCCGCGCGGCGGAAATTGCGCGCCTGACGCAACTGGATTTCCAGCGGGAACTAGGACGGCGTGGCATCGCCCTTCACTACGACGTGGAGGATTTGCAGGCTGACCTGCGCACGCTGGCCGCGCTCCGCGAGAAATGATCGTTGTCAGCGACACGTCGGTTGTCACATCGTTGATCCACATCGGGCAGATAGCTTTATTGCAGAAGCTTCATGGAGTGGTGTTGATCCCGCAGGCAGTGCATCGAGAATTGCTTCGCACCCACGCAGACATTCCCGGCTTTCTGAATGTGCGGCAGGTTGTGGATGCCACGATGGTGGCACGCTTGGAGGCCGAGTTGGACTTGGGCGAAGCCGAAGCCATCGTGCTCGCCAAAGAAAGCCATGCCGACCTCCTCCTGATCGACGAAAAACTGGGGCGTCTGGTCGCGATGCGCGAAGGCGTCCGGGTTGTCGGGTTGATGGGCTTGACCGTCGAAGCGAAGCGGCGCGGGCTGATTGATTCAGTGAGAGAACTTGTGCAACGGCTCGAGGCAGAAGCCGGATTTCGAGTGTCTGATTCTGTAAAGGACGAGGCGTTCCGCCTGGCCGGAGAGTGAGTCAGTCTGCGCAATTCGCCAAATGCAAACCTGCTTTCCCACCTGCGCCGCTTCTGCTAATCCTTTCTCGTGAACTTCTTCGTTCAACGCAGCAAACTGCGCGACCTCTACGACAAGGCGGCCGCCGGCGAACGCATTTCCGAGGCCGACGCACTGCGGTTGTTTGATTCGAAGGACCTGAACGCGCTCGGTGCCATCGCCGATCTAGCGCGGCAGAAGAAGGTCGGCAATCGCGCCAGCTACATCATCAATCGCTACCTCAACTACTCGAACTACTGCATCCTCTCCTGCCAGTTCTGCTCGTTCGCGCGCAAGAAACGCGACGCAGACGGCTTCGAGTTGACGATCCCGCAGATGGTCGAGAAGGCGCGCGAGGCGCTCAAGCTCGGCGTCACGGAACTGCACATTGTCGGCGGCCTGCACCCCTCGCTGCCGTTCAGTTACTACGTAGATATGCTGAAGGCGTTGAGCGCACTGAATACTGGTAGCAGCCGACGTGAGGAGGCTCAAACTGAATCCTCTCAACCCTCAACCCTCAACTCTCAACCGGAAAGTCAGAGCCGACTCACGTCGGCTGCTACGCCGAAGCTGCAATTGAAATGCTTCACCGCCATTGAAATCCTCCACCTCGCGTGGCTCGCGAAGAAAACGGTCGAGCAAACGTTGATTGAATTGAAGGATGCCGGCCTTGATTCCCTCACCGGCGGCGGCGCGGAAATTTTTCGCAAGGAAGTCCGCAGCGCCATCGCCAGGGGCAAGGAATCCGCCGAGGAATATCTGGACGTTCACCGAACCTGGCATCGCCTCGGCGGACGCAGCACCTGCACGATGCTGTTCGGCCACGTCGAATCGCTCGCCGACCGCGTGGATCATCTGCGGCAATTGCGCGCGTTGCAGGACGAGACGCGCGGGTTCGTCGGCTTCGTGCCGCTGCCGTATCAGCCGGAGAACAACGACATCCCGGTGAAGACGCCGCCCACGGGTTTCGACGCGTTGCGCACCATCGCCGTGAGCCGCATCTACCTCGACAACTTCGATCACATCACCGCCTACTGGGTGGGCCTGGGGCTGAAGCTGGCGCAAGTGGCGTTGAGCTACGGCGCGGACGATCTGCACGGGACGATCATCGAGGAACACATCTTCCGAATGGCTGGGGCGAATCCGCCGCAACTCCGCCAGCGCGAGCACGCGACGGAGTCGGTGTTGCACCAAGTTCAAGCCGAAATGATCAAAGCCATCCGCGAAGCCGGCCGCACGCCGGTGCAACGGAATACGTATTACGAACCGATTCGCGTTCTGGCTGACGCGCCCGCAGCGAATGAAGCTGAACCGCCGTCGGGCAAATCCAAAGTGTTGGAGGATAATTTGGCGACGGCGTAGAAATAACCACCATGAAGCTCATAACTAAGAAGATCGCCACGAATGAATTGTTTCGCGAACGAGTGCGACACCTTCTCCGCGTCCGGATTCATGCGACGACCTTCCGCAGCCGAAATCCAAATTCGGTGGACCAAGAAGATCGTGTCTCGGATGTCGAATTCCTCTCAGTTCCTCGCATCACCAAAATCTGCGATCTTGACGCCAGCGAAGTGCAAATTGAGGGAAACATTCTCATTGAACTGACATTGCAGTCGCAAGTTCACGGTGTCGACGCCGAGGAAACGCTTTTGGACACCTCGGCCAAAACATGCAGGTTCACGTTGGTTATTGCTGGACATGCGCGGACAAACGCTGAGTTGACAAAATCCGAGATTGAGCGGCTGACAATCGAGGTGCGGCACTTCTCCACCACCTAAATCTCATGAAGGCCAGTTAGCTCGCTATGGACACTACTGTTTACTGCGATCAAGGCAAAGAAACACTTAATCGCCTACTCAGACTCTTCCGAAGCGTTATGTCCAAGGAAGAGTTCCAGAAACGCGATGCGGAGCGCCAATTAACGGAGGTTGCCTCGTGGTTTGTCGCAAAAGTGCTGAAGTCCTACCCAATATCAGATGAAAACAGAATCCAGTTCTGGAGCGCTCTTTTTGGAGGAGAGCAGCCCTTGATGCAAATCTCCGAAACACTAACCCGTCACGCCGAGTTCGAATCTGCACCGCCTCCGCTACTCAATTTTGGGATCGAACACGACAAATTATGCGGGACTCGCGTTTCGGCTACCTTTGTGCAGTTCCTCATGGTACTGGGGTTGTTAGCTACTCTGCTCAACGAGCAAAAACCAAGAACCAATGAGGAAGGAAATCTGATACTGTCTCCAGCGGAACAGTGGTTCCAAAATTATGTCTTCAGTATGGAGGAGTACTTCAAACAGTTTGGAATTCCGAATCAGGTGGACACCTGCTTGGGTGCATTTGGTGAGGACGGAAAAGAAGTGTGCGATTGTATTGGCGACGTCTGCATGGGATGGGCGTTCGATAAGAAAATTGAACACGCGCTGGACGGGGGCCTAACGATTTATCAGGACACATCTGTTGACGATCAGGCCTTTAACAAGATCAGGGAGTTTTTTCTCAGCAGGAAATTGAATTTTGACGGCGCGGCACTGAAATTCGCAAAGGAGAATTCCAGATTTCAGCTTATGGTTCCCACAAAGGGGGAGGAAAAAGGCAATCCACACTTTGTTCAGTTCTGGAGGCAACTATGCAACGAACTGTCCGAACAGGCACTCGCTGGCGAATTGGTTGACTTGCGCTTTTGTGATGTTTTTTGGTCAACAAGGGTCGTCTATGCTGACAACAGAAAACACAAATTGCCGACATCTGAACTCTCGCCGCTGCCCACTGTAGGCGACATCGATCAAACATTGCAGGAATTACGTGATATGATTGGTCTCAACGGCGTTAAGAGGGAGGTTTTTTCGCTGGTCAACCTGATCAAGGTCCAGAAACTACGCGCAGCCCAAGGACTAAAAGCAACCCCCATTTCCCTTCACCTTGTTTTTACCGGCAATCCTGGAACTGGAAAGACAACCGTTGCGCGGCTGATAGGTAGAATCTACGCAGCGCTCGGCCTCATATCAAAGGGGCATGTGGTGGAAGTTGACAGGAGTGGTCTCGTTGCCGGTTATGTCGGGCAAACTGCGCTGAAGGTGCAAGAGGCTGGCCAGCGTGCGCTTGGCGGAATTCTATTTGTAGATGAAGCTTACTCCTTGGTGAAGGAGAACGACATCTTCGGCCAAGAGGCGATTGACACCCTTCTGAAGTTCATGGAAGACCACCGAAACGAAATGGTCGTAATTGTGGCGGGCTATCCGAAATTGATGGACAAGTTCTTGGAATCAAATCCCGGACTAAAATCCCGATTCGCCAGAGTGATCCCGTTCGAGGATTATTCAGTCGATGATTTGGCGTCGATCTTCGCCCGAATGTGTGAATCCGGCGGGTATATTTATGATGCGGAATTCGAGAAGGCGCTCAGAGAAGCGCTCGGGGAGAGAACTCAAAGTGAGAACCAATCTTTTGCAAACGCCAGAGGGGCAAGGAATCTTTTTGAAACCCTCCTGCTAGTTCATGCGAACAGAATGGCATCAATTGAAACACCCAGTAAGGATGATCTGGTTCGGTTTACGTCCGATGATATGATGAAGGTTGAGATAGGCGGAGTGAGCTAATTTGGCCGCGGCGTAAGGCTTCTCATCAATGTTCGATTCTTGGCAAGTCAACGAGTTTAACCTGCGGGTCGTGCTTCATAATCTGCCGTGCCTGCATATCAGAGACGACTAACTGCTTCCCACCCTGATGCGGGAAGTGAAGCACAGCCGCCCAGGTGGGCGTGCCGGTGAGATTGCAAAAAAGATGATGAACAGACTCCAACGATGTCTGGCGATTCATTGTGCTTTTCGTTTCTTGCTCGTGACGCCAACGCCCGTCCGCTTCCCGCACGATACTCGCCAAGAATAATCGTGCTGACGAGGTCAGAAAGTCATAAACCAAGTCAGCTCGTGCAGTGCGGCTTCGATTGCGCGCGTCTTGGCCCAAAAATCTGTCTCCGCCCAAATCCCCGACATAATCATAGTCGCCACAACCGTCAGCCCCGTGCGCAAATGACGATGTCAGGTGAGTGACGTGTTGCTCGATTGCGTTGTGGCTATTGGTGGCGAACCTGAACTTGATTTTCCAATCACCGACTTTGCCGTATCGAGAGAACCAAAACCAGTGAAGCGCGTTCGCTATCGGCAGGACATTTTCCCCCGCAAAAGTTTCCAATGCACTTTCAGTGTCGTAAGGCGCTGCACTCGGCAGGCACAAATGAAGTGACTTGTGGACGAGGTGTGCGATTGGACTGCAAGTTCGTTCCTCAACTGATTTCATGGATGCAATTTTGTTTTGTCCGCTCTAAATTGTCCAGCGCACGCCGGGCAGAGGCCACCGGAAACATACACGGAAACTGTCAAGCAAGACGCGCACTTTGGGGCTTCGATCCACTCGCGACTTCGGATTCGCATTTCGAAGTGAGGTATGTCCTCATACGCGAAATGAGGCCCTTTCGATGATTTGCCGGTAATGTCTTGGAGAACCGCGAGGTGCGCGGCAAACCCTGAACCGTCCTTCGCGCCTGAGCCGGGAATCTTGCCGCATGGCTCAAGTGAAACGGCGTTGAAGCTTTTCTCTGTGGGATAGTAGTAGACCTTGCAGCCGGTTGGATTGTTGGCGTCGCCGGACGACATATAGTCAAAGATTGCCTTGGTGCAGATTTGATCACTTCTAAAACTCTTGAATCGCGTTACGGTGGTTGCGTCGGTCGGGAAATGCTTCGGGTCATCTCCGTATGGAAACTTCATGCGTGCTCGAATGCACTCGGGGCATTCAGGGAACGTGTGAGGGGTAAGATTGTAGTCTCCGTGCTGCGGACAATTTGCTTTCATATTTACAAATATGGCGAACACGCCGTGGAACACAGGTTTTTTTTTCATCGAGCCACCAAGACTGTTCGCATTGAGATGATTTGCCGGAGCTTTAAGCATTTTTCCCAAAAGCGCATCACCGACTTCGTGCCGCTGCCGTATCAGCCGGAGAACAACGACCTCCCGGTGCAGACCCCGCCCACGGGTTTCGACGCGTTGCGCACCCTCGCCGTGATCTGATGAAATTCCTGTTTGCCCGCGTTCGTGACCGGGTTTAATCTTTTGCCATGAGCACGCTCGCAGAAATCGAGAAGGCGGCGGAAAAATTGTCTCCGCTGCAGAAGCAGGAATTGATGCTGTTCCTCGGCTCGCAATTGCGAACCGAAAGGAATGGGCACGCTCCCCGCAATCTGCCGCCCGCCGAGCGCGCGGCGGATTTGCAGCGCTGGGCGGCCAGCCATGAGCGCGGGCCGGGCTTGCCTGATTCCGCCATCGGACGTGACGCCATCTACGACTGATGGCCACTTACCTCGCTGATACGAATCTGCTGTTGCGCCTCGCTGATCCAGCCTCGCCGCAACATCCCATTGCAACCGATGCGCTCGCCCGCCTTTTGGGCCGAGGGGATGAGGTTTATCTCACGCCGCAGAATTTCATCGAGTTCTGGGCTGTCGCCACGCGACCGGTGGAAGCGAACGGTTTCGGCTGGACCAGCGAGCGAACCACAAAGGAAGTCACCGATTTGCAGGCGCGCTTTCCCTTGCTGCCGGACTCACCGGAGATTTTCACTCGCTGGCTGGAGCTTGTGAAACAACTGCCCGTCCACGGCAAGCGCGTTCACGACGCGCGTTTGGTCGCCGTGTTGCAAGCCCACGCAGTCGAGCACTTGATCACTTTCAACACTTCCGACTTCACCGTGTTTTCATCGCTTTCATTGGTTGATCCGCGTTCGCTCGTTTCGACGGCGGGGAAATAGTTTGCCGGAACTTCAAGTCGTTTTCCCAAAAGCACGCCACTCCCGACAGGTCGGGACTGCCGTATCAGCCGGAGAACAACGACATTCCCGGTGCAGACGCCGCCCACGGGCTTCGACGCGTTGCGCACGATCGCGGTGAGCCGCATCTACCTCGACAACCCCGAATGCTTTCGGGGCTGGCGCAAGTGGCGTTGAAGCTCGGTGCGGACGATCTGCACGGGACGATCATCGAGGAACAAATCTTCCACATGGCCGGCGCGACCTCGCCGCAACTCCGCCAGCGCGAGCACGCGACCAGGTCGGTGTTGCAGACCGAAGCCGAAATGCTCAAAGCCATCCGCGAAGCCGGCCGCACGCCGGTGCAACGGAATACTTTTTACGAACCGATCAAAGTGCTTGAAGAGACTTCGCCGTCGGTAAATGAAACCGAACCGCCGTCGGGCAAATCCAAAGTGTTGGAAGACAATCTGGCGACGGCGTGAAGCCTCGACTTGTCGTTGCATTAAGGTTGCTTCGCGTAAAATAGGACGATGAGCAAGACAGCCACACTTTCCGTTCAGGGAGCCCAGCACAAAGCGCGGGCCGAGCGCTAACCGGCCGAGACGCAGAATGTTCTGCGTCTGCGGGCAACCGAGCGACAATCGGCGGCGCGGCGATCACGACCGCGGTCAAGGCTAGTCGCGCAGGTAGAAGGAAATCCGCTACGGGAACCTGCCATGTGGAAAACGCTTCAAGACCGGTTGTTCGCACAGTTCGATATGTCGCGCAAGCTTCAGGAGCATCCCGATACGGCGTCAGAGAGCGGACCGGGTGCGCAACATGGAGGAATGAGTTCTTGTAAAACTAAATTCAGTATTGGACCGAACATACTTTTCCTGGCTGGAATTGGAACGTATGTCGTTCATGGGAATACAGTGACCGCCAGGGTTTCATACAGGTATGGATCCCAGTTCAGATACAGCAATAGAGGCATGGGTTCCTAAAATTGATGAAGAGGATTTGATAAGAATATCGAAAAAAGGCACTTGACCTGGTTTGTCTGGTTCAAGCCGCCACACTTTCACCCACCTGAAAACGGACAAAGTGTCGGATGGTAATTTCATCGCCCAATTGTTTGGCAACGGAGGCGACGTGTTCCTTGACGGTGACTTCCGAACTCCGCTTCACGAAACCCTGATCCAGCAAACAATAGCCCTGGTAAAATTTTTCCAGTTTCCCTTCGACAATCTTGGCGATGGCTTGCGGCGGTTTGTTCTTCACCTGTTCCGCCGCAATTTCCTTTTCCTTGGCCAGCATAGCAGCATCAACCTGGTCGCGTGACACGACAAACGGATGACCGGCGGCGATTTGCAACGTGATGTCGCGCACGAGTTGTTTGAACTCGTCATTCGCCACCGTCGCTTCCTTGCCCGCGCCGACTTCGACGAGCACACCAACCTTCGCACCGGTATGAATGTAGGCGGCGACGAGGCCGTTGCCCTCCACAACCAGCCGATGGTGACGGGAAATCTTGATGTTCTCACCGATCTTGGCGACTTGGGCCACGCGCAGCGGTTCCAAATCTGTTTTTGGATCGTTGGCGAGCAAACTGGCCACTTCATCGCAGAACGCGCGGAAGTTTTCGTTCTTGGCGACAAAATCCGTTTCGCAATTCAATTCCACCAACACGCCGACGCGCGCGCCGGGTTGAATGTGCTGGGCGATCACACCTTCCTTGGCTTCGCGTGTGGCCTTGTTCGCTGCGGAGGCAACACCGCGTTTGCGCAAAATATCCACGGCGGCATCCAGTTTGCCGGCGGCTTCGGTGAGCGCCTTTTTGCAATCCATCAAACCTGCGCCGGTCATTTCCCGGAGTTTGCCCACGCTGGCAGCAGTAATATCAGCCATATAAAATCAGTTGAGTGTTGAAAGTTGAGTGTTGAGTGTCGAAAGGAAATCCGAGGGAGGCAATCATCCCAACCGGATTCCAACTGGAGAACTACGCTTGCGGTTGCACCTCTCCGACCGGTATCGGCGGCGGTGTTGCCTCGATCGTTGGCGTCGCTGCAACAGGTTGCACTTCCACTGGCGCCGCTTGTTCCGCGGGCTTGCGCCGCCCGTACTTGGCTTCGTACTCCGCCTGCGCCTGCGTCAAGGTCTGGCCGATCGTGCTCAAAATCATGCGCACGGAGCGGATGGCGTCGTCGTTGCCGGCGATCGGATAATTGACCAGTTCAGGGTCGCAATTCGTATCGACGATGGCCACGACCGGGATCTTTAAGCGCCGCGCTTCGGCAATGGCATTGTGTTCCCGCTTGATGTCCACGATGAACATGGCCGCGGGATACTTGTCCATCGACCGGATGCCGTCGAAATACTTGAACAACCGCGCGGCTTCACGACGCAGAACGGATTGCTCCTGTTTGACGTAATTGTTGATGGTGCCGTCCGCTTCCATCTTTTCAATCTGCTTGAGCCGCGCGATGGAGCGCTTGACGGTGCTGAAATTGGTGAGGGTGCCCCCGAGCCAGCGCTCCGTCACATAAAGCTGGCCACACTCTTTGGCCGTTTCCTTGACGGCCTGCTGCGCCTGCTTCTTGGTGCCCACGAAGAGCACGCGCCCGCTTTTGCTCACGGTTGCCGACAGAAAATCACACGCGGCTTCCAGTTGACTGAGCGTCTTGCTGAGGTCGATGATGTGGATGCCGTTGCGGGCATCGAAGATGAACGGCTTCATCTTGGGATTCCACCGTTTGGTTTGGTGTCCGAAATGAACACCCGAGTCCAACAATTCTTTTACGCCAATACTGATCACAAGTTTCCTTTGGTTAAGAATTCCCTCGAGACCGAGGTCCGAGCGAACCATCCCGCGGAACACGGGATTGATTTTGATGTTGTTTTGGCCGCCGGCATCACTTGAATACAGGCAGAATTAAGGCCGTTTACCCGATCGACGGTCAACCGGACACTCCGGTTTCCCGGGAAAGGGGTGGTCAAGGTAGCAAAGCCGAACCCGGTAGCAACCTTTATTTTAATGGAAAACGTGACGTTGGATTGAAGCCTGGCTTGCTTCCAGACCAGTTCCTCAAGTTGCTTTTTGTTGAAAACCGCGCGTCCAAAATGAAACAGCCTGCAACTCAACCCTTCAAATGTGAAGTTTGCATTCTTGCCGGCGGATTGAGCCGACGCATGGGGCGCGACAAAACCCGCTTGCGCCTGGGGCAACACACCGTCCTGGGGCAAATCCGCGCGACGGCCAGGCAATTGCAGCAGCCCGTGCGTGTCATCCGCCACGATCTCAAACCAGGATGTGGGCCGCTCGGCGGCATTTTCACCGCCTTGAAGACCAGCCGCTCCCAGGCCGTGCTTTTCCTTGCCGCTGACATGCCGTTCGTCTCTGCCAGCCTCCTGCGCAAAATGCTGGGATATTTAAATCCCGGCCGAAACGCCTTGTTCGTTCGAGAAAGAGAGGGGGTTGGGTTTCCAATTCTGCTACGGCGAACCGCTTTGCCCGTCGTCACGCAACAACTGATGCGGGGAGACTTATCGCTGCAAGCGCTCGCCCGGGTTCTCAACGCCAGAACCGTCCGGTTGCCGCGCGCGATGTCGCTGGAGTTGTTCAATATCAATACGCCGGCCGATTGGGAAGCAGCCCGCAAGCGCAGCTTGTCAAGCCAACGCAAAACCGGTAAGCTCAAAGCATGTTGAAAAAGTTTGTGATCCTGTCGGTTCTGCTCGGTTGCGGCCTTCAAAAGGCGCAGGCCGACACCCTTCAGTTGAAGGACAAAGCCGCCCTGACCGGCAAAATTCTGGCGGAGAAGCGCGATCAAGTCGTGGTGGATGTCGGCTACACGGTGTTGGTGGTGCCGCGCAACCAGGTCGTAAAAATTTCCAAAGGCGAAAAAGTCGAGAAGGAGGAGCCGTCACCGAAGACGGTTGTCTCCTCGCCGGTTGTGGCTCCGCCGGAAACCAAGTCCGGCCTATACCAAACTGCGGCCGCCCTGCCGCCGGTGCGGACGGTGCGGGAACTGGTCAACCAAGTCGGGGAAGCGGTGGTTCAAGTGCGGACTCCCGGCGGGTTGGGTTCGGGTTTCATCATCAACGAAGATGGATTTCTGATGACCAATTTTCACGTCATTGAAGGCGAGACAAAAATTTCCGTGGAAGTTTACCACCAAAAAGCCGGCCAGCTCGAACGCAAGAGCTACAAGGACGTTAAAATTATTGCTTTGAACAAATTTGAGGACCTGGCGCTGCTCAAGATTGAAGACAAGGACGCGCCGAAGTTCGTGCGTGTCTTGATTGGTGATTCCGACGCCTTGTCGGTCGGTGAACGTGTGTTCGCCGTCGGCAGTCCGCTGGGATTGGAGCGCACGGTGACTGAAGGCATCCTCAGTACGAAGACGCGACAGTTGCAGGGCGAGCTTTATTTGCAAACCACCGCACAGATCAACCCGGGCAACAGTGGCGGTCCGCTCTTCAACCAGAGCGGCGAGGTGGTCGGTGTCACCAACATGAAGATCACTTTTGGCGAAGGCCTCGGCTTTGCCATTCCCGTGAATGCGGTGAAATTCTTTCTCGACCATCGCGACGCCTTTGCCTACGCCAGCGACAATCCCAGCAATCCCTACCGCTACCTCGAACCGCCCAGCCGCACGAGGAAAACGGAAGGCGCGCAGTGAGGAAGCGATCTAAGTCAGTTGAGCGGGAAACAACTGCGGGCATTTCCCGCTCATGAAATCAACAAGTCACGAACCTGGCAAACTCATGAAAAACTGTGCTCTGATTCTGGCGGCCTTCTTTTGTCTCGTGTTCGACAGCAATGCTGCCGTGCCGCCCGCGGAAAAATTGCTGCCGGACGATACTTTGGTTTTGCTCACCGTCCCTGACTGGCCAAAAGCCAGGAACATTCTGACCAATTCGCCACAGGGTCAGTTCTGGAACGATCCGGCAATGAAACCCTTCAAAGATAAGTTCATGGCCAGACTCAAGGAAGATGTCCTGACCCCGTTGGAACGCGACATGGGGATTCGCTGGGAAGATTTTTCTCCGCTGGCCCAGGGACAACTCACGTTTGCTCTCACGCAAAACGGCTGGCAGGGCAAGGACGACCAGAAAATGGGTTGGCTTCTGCTCGTTGACACCAGGGATAAAACCAACCAACTCAAAAAGAATCTTGCAGACCTGAAGAAAAAATGGGTGGACTCCGGCAAGCAGCTCAAGTCCGACAAAATCCGCGACGTCGAATTCAGCACGCTCGTCACCTCCAGCAATGACTTCGCCAAGGTGCTGAAAAAAGCCCTGCCGGTGCCGCCTCCGGGAACTCCGGAAGGTTTCGAGGACCCGGACGCCAAAAAGACCCAACCCAAGAATGAGTTGATTGTCGGGCAGACTGATTCCTTGTTGATCGTCGGCAACTCCGCCAAGGCCATTGAAAAACTTCTCGTCCGGTTGGCAGGCGGAGCGGTCCCGTCGCTTGGCGAATTGCCCGCCTACGCCGCCGATCACGCCGCCATGTTTCGCGACGCGCCCGCCTACGGTTGGATCAACGCGAAGCTGCTGGTGGACTCCCTCATTCGTCCCTCCAGCGCGTCCGCCGATGCGGATTCCCAACCCGGCGCGTTCCTCCCCTCCTTGAGCAAAGTCGCGGCTGTCCTTGGCTTGACCGGACTGAAAACGGCGGCGTTTAGTTTGCACAATTCAAACGAGGGCCTGCTATTTCATGTTTTTCTCGGCATTCCAGAAGCGGAGCGCCGCGGCCTTTTCAAAGTGTTGGCGCTCGAAACCAAGGAGAGCAATCCGCCGCCGTTCGTACCGGCCGATGCGGTGAAGTTCCAGCGTTGGCGGATTGATGGTCAAAAAGCCTGGGCTACGCTGGAAACCGTGATCACCAATTTGTCACCGCAACTCGCCGACTTTCTGCAAATGACCTTCAACACCATCGGCAAGGACCAGGACGCCACTTTTGATTTCAAGAAATCCTTCTTCGGCAATCTCGGCGACGACCTGATCTCCTTTCAAAAAGCGACCAAAGGCAATGCGCCGGCTGACCTGAACTCGCCGCCAACGATCTACTTGGTTGGTTCACCGAATGCAGAACAACTCGCTGTCGCCTTTAAATCCGCCACCGCCGTCATGCCGCCCCAGTTTGGCGGTGGCACTCCGGTCAAGGACCGGGAATTTCTCGGTCGCAAAGTCTATACGCTGCCAGCCCCTCCCGCCGCGGGCGATACCGGCCAGCGCGGATTCAACTTCGCGGCCAGCGGTGGTTACCTGGCGATGTCCTCGGACGTGGCGCTGCTCGAGCAATACCTGCGCAGCGCCGAAACCCAGGCCAAATCCCTGCGCGAAAATCCCGGCATAAATGAAGCGGCCCAACAAGTCGGCGGCGCGGGAACGGGCTTGTTCGGTTACGCTAACGAAAGCGAAACGATGCGCGCGCGATTCGGGACCATGAGAAAAAATCCGAATTCATCAACCAACTCGAACAACCTCGCGCTTCTGGCCAGTGCTCTCAGCATCAGCTTGAATCAGAATAATTACAACACCTGGTTTGATTACTCGCTGCTGCCCGAATACGACAAGGTCGCCAGGTATTTTCATTTCAGTGTCTATGCCGGCAGCGCGAATGCAGATGGATTGACGTTGAAAATATTTTATCCCGTGCCGCCGCAGTTGAAGAAGTGACGTTGGAGTTCAGTCTCGGCTCGCTCTCAAAAACGGCCGCACAAGCTGAAGCTTGGACTCCAGCCTCATTCCTGCGGATAAACCAGAATCCGGTCATGGACGAGTACGACCAGGTCGTTCTTGCCATCGCCAGTCAGCTCGGCCACATCCTATTCCACCAGCATCACGCGGTAGAAGCGCTGCGACCAAGCACCGGCTGAGGAGTCCTCCTTGAAACCCGTCGTGTCCGTCGCCGTCACATCACCGACGAGATCGTTCCACATTGAATCGGACAGCGACGTTTTGAACTGCACCCGATATTTCTTTCCTGGAACGGCGCTCCAAAATATCTGCACCGGGCCGGAGGATGGCGATGAGAGTGTAACCACCCTCAGGATAGAGCCAGCGTTGGTGGGGTCGGTTCCCGCCATGAACTCCATCAAGTCGGTTTGTCCATCCCCGTCATAATCGCCTGTCCCATCGCGTTGCAGGCCGTTGAAGTACGCCAGTTCCCAATCGTCCGGAAGCCCATCGCCATCGGTGTCGGATCGGTTCAGCCGGAGCATCATGATGTCGCGCGATTCGTTGTAGTCGCCAGTGATCAAGTCCGAAGCGTAGCTTTCCAACAAGACCGTGCTCCCGTCTGCGCTCATGATCGGGTTGCCGGAGAATTGATTCCCGGTGCCTGTCCCGTCACGATTGACGCTCAGCAGAATGGTCCTGCTCAGCAACAAATCGCGCAGGAACACGTCGCTCATGCCGTTGGTGTCGTTTGCGGCCAGGTTCGAAGCGCGGCTGCGGAAGAGCACGTAACGACTGTCGGGGGTGATCAAAGGCGAGAGTGATCGATTATTCCCCGCGCCGATGCCCTCGCGATTGACGCTTATTAGCGATGCCAGTCCGTTCGTGCGATCGATGAGATATACATCCGTCGTCAAGTTGGTATCCAAGGCGGAGTAACTGTTGCTACGTTCGCACGCCACGAATCGCCCGTCGGCGCTGAAGGCGGCGTTCACCGCGTCCGTGAGGGTGGTAGTCAAGGTCTGACTCGCCACATCAAACAAGAAAGTGTTCGTGAGGCGCTCAAACGCAAGCAGCGGGCCGTTGGCACCAAACGCCACGCGCCCGATTTGATTCAACCCGGCTCCCGTTGCGTCGGCACTGGCGAGAATGTTGGACCCCGTCACTGAATCCCACAGAATGGCATTGACTCCGGAGATCGAGTTCGTAACGAGGTTTCCAGCACTACTGAGATACGCGACATACCGGCCGTCAGTACTGATGACGGCGTTGGACGACGCGGCTGATCCCGCCGCGTTGCCCTGATAGTTGAGGCTGACGAGGCGGTTTGAATCTTGTGTCAGGTCTCGATAGTAAATCTGCCCGACAGTCGTGGCGTAACCGCCGACATTGTTCTCGCTGCTTTGAAACGCCATGAATGCGCCCTGTTGGCTGAACGCTGGGAACGACGGCGCGCTCACTTTGCCTACGCCGGCGATCAATTCGTTCGTCCGCGCCAATCGGTCAAAGGCATACAGATTATAGCGCGTTCCCAGACCCGCCAACGGCGTGCTGTCAGGGATCGCTTCGAATGCGACCCACCGGCCATCGTCGCTGATCACGGGACGCCGGGATGGGCCGCGCGAAAAACCGTCCAAGATCGTGTTGAGCCGGACCCAGCCGTTGGAACTGGCGTTGAGGTCGCCGATCCACACATCGCCCGTGTGGTTGGTGTCGCCGGCATCCAAGTCGGACGCGTAACTTTCGAACACGACGAACTGGCCGTTGGAACTGATCCCGCCGGGAATCACTCGGCTGGCGGCTGATCCGGTCGCCACCATCAATCCCGGTTCGCGAAGCGAAATCAGTTCGGTGGTTCCGCCTGCTCGGTCATAAAGATAAATGTTTCGCCCTCCAGTTGTCTCGGGCGCGCCGACGAAAACAATCCAGTTTGCGTCGTCCGTCATCGTGGCATCCGCGCCGGGCACGTTGGTCGCGATGGTCGTGTTGGTGGCTGCGACAGCGTCGAACAGCACCAGGTTCTTGCTGACATCCTGATAAATCACAAAGCGCCCGTCGGCCGAAAGCGCCGGGACAAATCGCGCGCCCTGTGCGGAGGTCAACAGGGTAACCCCCGAAGCGATCAACGTTGTCGTACCAGCCGCAAGGTCACGATGGAAAAGATCCGCGCCGGATGAATTGGTGTCACCCAGCACGAGATTGTTGGCGGTGCTCACGAACACCACGACGTTGCCGTCCTTGCTCAACACCGGCGAGCCGGAGCTGCTCGAAGTCGAACTGGCGCCATTGGTGTTCACGCTGACCAGAGCCGTCGTTCCAGCGACGCGATCCCGCAGGAACACATCAAGCCCACTGTTCGTATCATTGGTGGCCACGTTGGATGCGGCGCTTTGAAACACCACATAGCTGCCCGAAATATCCATGGAGGGATTTTGCGAATCGCCGTTGCCCAGCCCGGTGCCCGCCGTGTTAACACTGAGGGCGAGGTTCGACGAGGTTTGCAGGTCTCGCATAAACACGTCAATCTTCGCGTTGGAGTCACCCGAGACAACGTTGGTGGCCGAGCTGTGGAACGTTACCCAGCGACCGTCATCGCTGATTTGTCGATTCCCATCCCATATCACGGACCGACCAGCGGAACTGGCAGTGTTTGCGGAGTTGCGAGTCACGAGCGTCGTGGTTCCGGCCACCGTGTCGCGAACAAACAAATCAACCGCGTTGTTGGCATCGCTGGCCGCCAGATTGCTGGCGCGGCTCGCGAAGAGCACATAGCGACCGTTGGGTGTGATGCTGGGAGCGGTAGATTCGAGGTTGCCTGGACTGACGCCGGCGGTGTTCACGCTGATTAACGTGGTGGTTCCAGCAACGAGATCGCGCAGGAACACGTCGGAAGCGTTGTTCGTGTCATTCGGAACCAGATCGCTCGCGGCGCTCTCGAACACGACAAACTGACCATTGGAACTGAGCGTGGGTGATTGGGAAGCGCCGTTTCCGCTTCTTGTGCCCGACGAGTTCACGCTCACCAGTAACGTACTGCCGAGCTGGCGATCACGAACAAAAACGTCGAACGCGCCGTTGCTGTCGTTGGTGACCAGATCGTCTGCCGTGCTGACGAACACGACGAAGCGGCCATCCGCACTGACGCCCGGGTTGTGGCAATCACCCGCAGCTCCCGATGACAACGCCGTAGGAGTGAGCAACGGCCCGACCAACGGGTTCGCCCACGACGGGGTGGCAATGGCAACGCCCGTTCCGACCGACAGAAGCAACAATTTGCGGATTTTCATTGTGCGTCTTCCGATGATTCCGTCCTTCAACGCAGATAAGAAGCTGCGGCCTGAAGTCGGGCCACATCCGGATTGTTGGGCGAAGCGACGTTGAGGTTGATTGGGCCGTTGATCGGAGGCATGGTTCTGGCATCGGACCACTGCCAGTACTCAACATGCCCGTCAGCCATGCCAAGATTCATTCCGCCCACATGGAAATACGCTGGGAAATCAACAATCGTTGCAGACGCACCGACATGCGCGAGGTCAATAACAAATTCTGAGTCGTTGATGCTCGCGGGATGCTCCTCCAAGAGCACAAAAGTCCGGTTGGGTTGAGAAACTTCAGTCGCCTTGGTCATTACTTGAAAGTTTGGGCTCCATGGATCAGAAATTGGGCCTACGTAACCATTCATTGAGTAGCTGCGTACTCGCAGCTTGGGCACTCCTCCACCTGTAATCAACGTTGAGGGGTCGGCAGGACATCGAAACAACAACGACGAATTCACGTAGGGACCGATCGCCGCATAAGCGGCGTTGGTAAGTTTCAAGGGACTGGTGTTGTCCGAGTTGACGGGAGAAAAATCGAGGACGCCGCCAACCCACGCGACGCCTGGCGATGGTGAGTAATGGGCCATCAACAACCCCGAATAATCATCCGCGTACATCTGCCACGCCTGCATCAGGCGGCGGAGATTGTTGGCGCAGACAGCTCGGTCCGAGGATGTCGGATTATGCGCCACCGCACTGACCGAAAGCAGAGTCAGCACGGCCACCACGCACAGCACCACCAGCAGTTCAGTAAAGGTGAAGGCAACCTGGTCCATCCGACCAGGACGCGGTTCGATGGCCGCGTGTAGTTGCATGGGTGGAACATAAGCTGAGTTGACCTCGCTGGTCAATTCGATTCCAGCAACCAATGCAGGCTGATTGGCTGACTCTTTATTCCTGCGGGTAAACCAAAATCCGGTCATGTACGAGCACGACCAGGTCGTTCTTGCCATCGCCGGTCACGTCGGTCACCAACGCTTCGCGCGGTTCAGGCATGTCGCTGCGGCGGCTGCGGAAGGTCCGCTCCTCAAACACCTGCCAGCGATTCGCCGGCACCAACTGATGCGGTGCTTCAAACAATACCAAGTCCAGATAGTTCTTCGCGGTCTCCAGAAAAACCAGGTCCTTGCGCCCGTCGTTGTTCAAGTCGCCCGTGACCACGTCATTCAAGTGGCCGTCCTTGATCGGCGTTTCGTAACCGTCCAGTTCCTTGAATTCCCAGGTGTCGCCCTGAAGCGCCAGCCACGCGGCGGCATTGAGGCCAAGAAAACCAACGGTGTTCAGATTTGTGCCGCCCAGCGCCACCGGTTGCAGACTGGTGAATTCGGTGAACGGCAGCGAGATGTTGCGGACAACCTGCCATACTCCCGCGGTATCGCGTTCGCACAGCGTCAATACCTTGCGTTCCGCATCGAGCAAGAACAGCGACGGGATGGCGTTCGTTCCGTTGGGGACGGCCGCCGCGCCCACCAGCCGGGAATTGCTCCCGGCGCCGTTGATCTGTTCCTTAACACTGAACATCCAACCGGCCTTGTTTGTGGCGTTCTGAGCGGAGGCCTCCGGCTTCAGCACGACGGCGCGGAGAAAATTTTTCTGCGTCAACAACAACTCCGGTTTGCCATCGCCATCGACGTCTGCCGCGCTCAACCACGGCAACTCGATGCTGCCGCCGGGCGGCGCGATGTCCAGTTCCTCAAAATCCTTGCCCGCCACCTGCAAGAGAATTTTGATTTTTTCGTACGGGATCAGAACGATGAGGTCAGCCAATCCGTCCTGGTTGACATCGTGGAACGCAAGTGTGCTGGGATTGGATTTGAAATTCTTGCTGAGCTTCTGCGTTTTGGTCTTTCCATCGGCGGTGCGCGTGAACAATACCCGCTTGCTCTCCTGCTCGCTGCCGTCTTGATCCAGCAGCACTGCCAGCGTCGCCCGCGCTTTGGCTTGAAGCGGGCCGACCGCCATCGCCAGCGGCTTGCCTTCCATCGGAATCAGCGTGGGGAACGGCAACCGTCCCTTTTCATCGAGCCGCGTCACGCCCACCTGCCTTTCGTCCGTGCTCAATAAAAAAATCTCCGCCCGCCCGTTGCCGTCCCAATCCGCCACCGCCAGATCGCTTACGCCGGTCAGCGTGGGGAAGGATTTGGCCGCGGCGAGGGTGCCATCGCTTTTTTGGAAAAAGACCGTGATCTGTCCGCTGTCCGGTTCGGACACCAGCAGGTCAGGCAGGCCGTCACCGTTGATGTCCGCCCACAACATGCCACGTCGCGCCTTGGTGGTTCGATTGATGGGCAGCACCTGGAACTGGCCGAGCTTGAAACTGCCGGAGAGCGTCTCCGCCGGCTGACGGACGAATTCGGAGATTTGAGCGCGCCCGGAATTTTGCGCGATGGTCATGACTTTCGTCCTTCCGCCCTTCTCCAAAATATCCGCCCAGTAAGAACGAATGGGTGGCAACGCAAAATAAATCTCTGGCCCCAACTGTCCCGCATCGTTCTGCAAACGAAACCGAAACGGTGTCGGGTTTTCCCAGTTGACGAGCAACAAATCGTCCCGGCCGTCGCCGTCAATGTCCAACACCTGGGCCGACTTGAGTGCTCCTGAAAACGGAATCTTCTCCGGCTCGCCGAGGGTGTGGTCGGGTTTTTGGGTGAAGAGGTAAATGTAATTCTCGGACAGGAGCAGTAAATCGAGCAGGTGGTCGCCATTCAAGTCGCCGGTCGTCAACGCGTTGGGCGTGAGCTGGCCGTCGTCGATGGCCCAGCGTTTGGGCGCGCTCCAGCCGTTGGTGCCTTGATTGTATTGCACGACCAGTTCCTTCGGTTCGCCGTAGTAAGCGATGTCCGGACGGCCATCCTGGTTAAGGTCCTCCACCACCAGCGACGCGATGCGTTTCTCCGAGGCGATGGAATCGACGCGAAACCGCGCGTCTAGCGGCAACTCATTGAGTTCGCGTTTAACCGCTGGCGGCACGGTTTTCGCCGTGTTGGTCGAGCCGGTTTGATTGTAGAGCAGATTGATCTTGGAGCGGACGTTGTTGACCACAATCAGGTCGTTCAGCCCATCGCCATCGAGGTCGGCCGAGTGCAGTTGGCTGATTTGATTGTCGATGGGAAAAATCTCCGGCCCCGTGAAACCGAATCGATTCGTGAGGGTTTCCGCCTTGCAGGCAAAGGCCAATGCCGCCATACCGACCAGCACAGCGAGGCGGGTTGCGCGCCGGATTGAATTCAAATTATGCATGTTTGAACGCGTTTCAATTCGCGAAAAGCTGCCATCCATCCGGGGCTTTGGCGAGTTTATTCCCCGATAAAATGGCCGGCCACGCGACGCGTGTGCGGCTGGCGGCGATGTTCCCACAAATAAATCCCCTGCCAGGTGCCCAACGCCAGTCGCCCCGCTTCGACGGGGATGCTGAGGTTCACCGCTGTCAAGGCCGTGCGAACATGCGCCGGCATGTCGTCCTCCACTTCGGCCGTGTGTTGGAAAAGCGCGTCGCCATCCGGAACGAGCCGCGCGAAAAAGCGTTCCAAATCACGCCGCACTTCGGGATCGGCATTTTCCTGGATCAACAACGAAGCCGAAGTGTGGCGTAGGTGCAAGGTGACGACACCGGACTGAAATCCATTCTGTCGAACCCACGCGGCCACTTCGTCAGTAAATTCATAAAGACCTCGTCCACGCGTCTTCACCACCAGTTCGTGCGAGCTTTGGCGTATCATTTTGGTGTGCAATTTGGATGACGAACTTCGAACAAAAAGTAGCCGCCGATGTGAGGAGGCGGACAAGTGTTGTGATTGTCCATTATTTCCGCCTCCTCACGTCGGCGGCTACGAATGAGAACTGATTTTTAACAGGCGGCTATGGCGATCCTTCCGCCGGCTTTTTTTCATCCAGCATTTTTTCCAGATTCGGATTGTGCGGCATGCCCGCGGTCAGCGCTTTTTGATAATGCCAGCGCGCCAGTTCCACCAGCGGCGGTTGCTGGGTGACGTAGATGACGGCGAGATTGTTGTGCGCGCTGCCATAACCGGGATTGAGTTGAATCGCCTTGCGTAGCGCGGTTTCCGCCGGCCCGCGCATGCCTTTATGACTGAGTGTGATGCCCAGATAATTTTGCGTCTCGGCGCTTAATGGATTCAGTTTCGCCGACCGGCTGAGCAGATCGAGCGCTTCGTCGTACTTTTGTTGCTGGAATTTCAAATAGCCCATGAGCGACAAACTGAAAGCGTCGTTTGGATCAATCTCCAGCGCTTGCTTCAGATTTCTTTCCGCGGCATCGAGATGGTTCAATTCCAACTGGATGGCCGCCAGATTCCCCAACGTGTAAACGTTCTTCTCGTCCAGCCGCAGCACCTGCAAATACTTCTGCTCCGCTTCCTCGTAACGTTGCGCGGCGAAAGCGCTCTGCGCTTGCGCCACCAGCGGACCGGCGCCCTCCGGCAATTCCTTGACCGACTTCTTCCCGGCCTTGGGATTCTGGGCCGCCAGTTTCGCCGGCGATGGCTTGAACAGGGCCAATTCCTCCTCAGTGTAGGGCACCTGGCGCGCCTCGAATACTTCCAGCCGGGCGCGCAAGATTTCCAGTTGACTGGTCATTTCCTCCACGCGCGCCGCCGTGGCCGGACCTTTGCGGCCATAAAGTTCCTTGGTGGCGACGTCGAGTTTCTTTTGCAACTCGTCCCGCTCGCGTTCCAGTTGTCTGATTCTCGCGGCATCCTCCGGTGAAGGTGTTGCGGGAAGCAGGGGTTTGGGTGCGGAAGTCGTGGACAACTGTTTGATCCGGTTTTCCAGGGCGATCTTCTCCAATCGCGCAATTTCCTTGTCCGATTGCAATGCTGCGATCTGCGTTTCGGCCTGGGCCAGTTGACGACTCAAATCCGCGGCTTTGTCGCCCGAGGGCTGTTTGGTCCGCAGATCGGCGACTTGCTTTTTGAGAATATCATTTTCCGCTCGTAATGCGGCTGCCGCCTCCGTCTGTTCACTCAGCTTGTGCATGGCTTCCGCCAGGGCCTGCTTGTTCTGCGCCAGAGCCGCCGGCGTCGCCGCGGCTGACCGGGCTTGCTCTTCCGCCAGGCCGGCTTTCAACAGCTCATTCTCCTTCAAGAGTGATTTGATCCGCTCCTCTGCTTTGGTCAACTCCCGCGGATCCACGACCGCTGGCTGGACCGCGAGGGCCTCTTTGAGTTTTGCCTGGAGCAACGTCTTGTCCGCCGTCAACTGACGGACTTCATCCTCCAAAGTCTTGAGTTGATTCGCCGGCATACTGGGGGCGGCGGGCCGGGCCGCGGGCGGTGGCAACTTCAAAGTAAACTCAGTTTTCGGCGCGGCCGGCGGAACGATTGTCACGGTGCCGGGTGGGACGTTGGTCGCCGGCGTGCGTGAGGCCAACGGGATTATTTTTGCTTCGAGGTATTTGAGCCGGAAGCTCACGACCTTGGTATTCCACTCGGGATTGACGGCTTGAAATCGTTTCAGCGCGGTCTGCGCCTCCAGATATTTTGCCAGTGCCTGGGTCATTTGCCCCGCTTCGTTCAGATAATCAGCCTGCTGAATCGAATTGTAAATGGCGACATACTGTTCGTCCTGCGACTCCGCGCGCACCTCCGGCAACGCTGCCAGCAAAACCAACACAACCAGTGCAACAAGGCGTTTCATACAAGAATTCTAGTCGAGCAAACAAACCTTTGGCAATGATTACATCGGCTTGTTCAAAACCTCCCTGAGATATTTTTGACGGCCTTTGGGAACGTTGACATTGGGTTGCCTCTTATGTTAGTTTGCGCCCCAACGGATAAACTTATGGCGTCGTTTTTGAACCAACATGTCTTGGTGCTCAATCGCCTCTGGCAGGCGGTGAGCATTTGCACCACCCGGCGCGCTCTGACATTGCTGTTTGCCGGTCATGCGCAAGTCGTGCTCGGCGATCAGGACGGCTCCTTTCAAACCTTCAACTTCAGCGAGTGGCAGGACTTGTCGCAACGCGAGCCGCACCCGGAAAGCATCCACACTGTCTCATTCAGGATCCGCGTGCCGCGCGTCATCTTGCTCGTCATGTTCGACCGGCTGCCCAAAAAGGAAGTCAAGTTCACGCGCCATAACATTTTCGAGCGGGACCAGAACAAATGCCAGTATTGCGGCGAGGTGTTTGATCGCAAGGATTTGAACCTGGATCATGTGATTCCGCGCGACCGCGGCGGCCCGACGACGTGGGAGAACATCGTTTGCTCCTGCGTCCAGTGTAACACCCACAAGGCCAATCGCACGCCGATGGAGGCGGGGCTGCACCTCATCCGCAAGCCGAAACGGCCCAAGTGGCGTCCGTTCGTCCAGATCAACCTGGGATTGCACCAACACGACAGTTGGAAGCATTTCATCGATCTGGCCTATTGGAACGTGGAGCTGGGCGAGGATGTTCGTTGAGGCCCGAAGTCGGAGGTCAAAGGTCAGACGCCAGATGACAGAGATCGGAAGTCGGAAAGCTGAAAGCAATTCAACTACAAACAACCAGCAGATAATGAGAAAGGCAACACTATGGCGGAAATCATTCGTTCGTTTCGGGACTTACGGGTTTATCAAGCGATGTTTGGACTCCAGCAGAACATTTTTGAAATCTCCAAAGCCTGGCCGCGAGAAGAGCAGTACGCGCTCACCGACCAGGTCCGGCGCTCGTCTCGTTCCGTTGGGGCTAATCTGGCTGAGTCGTGGGCGAAGCGGATGTACCCTTTGCACTTTCTCAGCAAGCTGACTGACGCTGACGGAGAACTGCAAGAAACTTCACATTGGCTGTCTTCTGCTCTGGCGTGCAAGTATCTTGTGAACAGAGAGCAGGAGGATTTACAGGCGAGAATCGATCATGTCGGGAAGATGCTGGGCAAAATGATTTCCATGCCGGAAAAATTCGCCATAAAAAAATGATGCGTGGACACCGACTTCCGACGTCCGGCTTCTGACTTCTGACTTCAGCCCTCCGACCTCCGACCTCTGCCTTCCGTCCTTGCCGCCTCAATCAACTCCCAGAACTTCGGGTTTTGTTGTAGCGCCTCGTCCTCCGCCATCTTCAATCCCGAACGGAACATGAAATCCTTAAGTGTGTGGCGGCTCAGAATCCGATGCACCACCACGCCAAGTTCATGTCGCTCAAAATAAACGCGGTAATCGCCGACGCGAAACCGGTGCAACGTTTTTCCCGCCTGCTCCAGTTTGCCGAACTGGTCGAGTTCGGTTGCCATCACCTGCTGGGGCAAACCGCGAAATTCGCCGAGGATTTGCAACTGCAGCTCCTTGGGCATCCGCGCCAGCTCCGCCGCGCTGGTCGGATTGAAAATGATCTGGAAGGGGCGCATTGTAAAAAGTTGAGGGTCGTTGGTTGAGAGTTGAGGGTTTCTGAAGGCCGGTCAACTGCGATTTTCCAGCAACGATTTTCTTAAGCCACTTAACCCGAAAACCGGGAGGGAGAACCACGGATGACACGGATGGCACGGATGAAGAGGAACTTCTACACGGAACTCCCCGAATCGACCTGCCGCGGCGGTGCGCGAGCACGGCGGGTCCGTACAGAGCCACACGAACGGAATGCTTTCATTATCCGTATCATCCGCAAAATCCGTGGTTTCAGCTTCGGAACTCGGGCTTAGCATTCGACTCTGTTTCTCGGCGGAGGCGCGTCGCATTTGATTGGTCAGGCCGAATCGTTCATCTTCGGGAAAGGTTCGCGTTATTGAATAAACTGTGTCCGCAAAATCGATGGCCTCGTGCCATACATCCAGTTTTTCAAAGTTAAACATATTTTAGTTCAGGGTTATTGGTTGGATATTTATCGACACATGTTTGTAATCGCGGAAGTCCCGATCATCAATGCAGAATTCCAATCCTTCTCCTGACTCTCAACCCTCAATCTTCAACTCTCAACCCTTCCGAAGTGGTAGCGCGTACGGGAATCGCACCCGTCTTTCAGCCTTGAGAGGGCCGTGTCCTAACTGATAGACGAACGCGCCTACCGGCAACCTTGTCATGCTACCCGCACCATGGCGGATGTCAACGACCGCGCGATAAGGCTCGCACCATTTGCCGGCAATAATCGACGAAACCACGGCGCGCCCGGAGGTCGCCGCCCTACCAGCAAATGATATGCGGGTTTCAAAGACTGCTTGCGCCGGCGACCTTGGCATTTATCCTTTCGCCGCGACCATGAAATTGAAGCGACAACGGTTGGTTTCTCAAAGCACTCTGTCCCGGATGCTCCAGACCGCCGAGGAGGCTTGGAAACGCAGGGAGTTCCGGCAGTGCATCGGGATTCTGGAACGCGCCAGCCGGCTGGACCCGGCCAATTCCGAGATCCTGCTGCAATTGGGCCGCGTTCATGGTTTGTGTTACGATTACGCGGCTGCCGAAAATTGCTTTGAGAAAGCGGTTCGAGTGGCACCAAACAAAACAGAAACACTCGCGGCAGCAGGACTACAATCGCGCGATTTTCGCAGCTATGGAATGGCGGAGCGTTTTTTCCAGCGGGCGGTGGAGCAAAAAAACGCAGCGCCAGAGACCCTCATCAACCTTGCGGAGCTCTACGAACGACTCCGCCGTCTGGAAGATGCCGCCAGACTGGTAGATCACGCGCTGCAATTGGACGGGGCTTGCGCGTCGGAGTTGCTCGCGCGCGCGCGACTGGAACGCCAGACGGGGCGGCCGGCCGAAGCGGAGAAACTGCTCCGATCTTTTCTGCCAAATGCCGAGCAGACCATACGCATCCGCGGCTGGTATGAACTGGGTGCGCTGTTAGACCGCCAGGGGCGTTACGACGAAGCCATGACGGCATTTCTCGAGGCCAAGGCGCTGTTGCGTCCTGACGCAGCCCCGTACGCCGCCGGACTGCGATTACTCCGTGCGCGCTTGAAGGAGATGACTGCCAACATCTCTGTGGACATGCTGCAGCGGTGGCTTGATTTGAGTCAGGCATTTCAACCACTGCGCCGGTTGGCCCTGCTTTGTGGCCATCCGCGTTCCGGGACTACCCTGCTGGAACAGGTGCTGGATTCACACGCCGAGATCGTCTCGGCTGAGGAGACGGAGATTTTCCACGATGATGCATACGTTCCACTGACGCGCAGTTTGCCGGAGGGCACGCTCATGCTCAGCGTTCTGGAATCGGCCCAAACCAGCGCGTTGCAGCAATCGCGTGCGAATTATTTCCGGTCCATGGAATTGTCGCTTGGCAATCCCATCGCCGGGCGGCTGTTGGTTGATAAAAACCCCTCGCTCACTTTTTTGATTCCTGCGCTCATCCGCGTCTTTCCTGAAACCAAATTCCTCTTGGCGCTGCGCGACCCGCGCGATGTCTGCCTGAGCTGTTTCATGCAGCCGTTCGTCCCCCTCGGTCAGACCACTTCAGCCTATTTGAGCTTGGAGAGCACCGTTGAAGAATATGCACATCTGATGGGTATCTGGAGAACGTTAGCGCCCCTGCTGCCAAGCCCTTATTTGGAAGTGAGGTACGAAGACATGGTGGAGGATTTGGAATCCGTGGCGCGGCGGGTGTTGGAGTTTCTCGATGTCCCGTGGGACGCCCGCGTGTTGGGCTTCGACGAGCACGCGCGGCAAAAGCTGGTGCGATCGCCGACTTACGCGGACGTGGTGAAACCCGTGTTCAAAACCGCCGTCGGCCGCTGGCGAAATTACCAGAAATACCTCGAACCTCATCTGGAAAAGCTGGCGCCGTTTGTGAAGGCGTTCGGCTATGACGAATGACCACAAAGGAATTTGACCACGGATGACACGGATAACACGGATGAGATAAACCGCGAAATACGCCAACCACGCGAAAACCCGGAGCTTGAAAAGGGATGGGAGGCGGAGGGACTCCTTCACCGGCCGGCTTCCAGCGCGGAGCTTCCAGCGCGGAGCGGTGAAGAAGACCTTTTCCGAAAGCCCTTCTCCGTTCGCGTATTTCGTGTGGTTCGCGGTGCCATCCGCTGCTTTTTTTAGCGGAATAGTCAGAGCCTCCTCACGTCGGCGGCTACGAGAGTCAAACGGATCGTCTCCGCGCTTCCGCGAGCAGTTGTGCCCGTTTGTGTTCCTTGTATCGGTCGCGCAACGCGGAGAGCAACTCGCGCCGTGTCAGGTGCATTCCGGCGATGGCTTGATCGAGCAGGGCGTTCAACCGCTCCCGGCAAAGCGGGAGGTCCTTGGGTTCCGCGTATTCCAGGTCGAACTGCGCCTGCAGGATGGCCTCCAACAGTTCATGCCTCGCCACCGAATACCTCCCTCAAGATGGCTTCCTGACGCGCGGGTTTCATCTCGGTGTGCCATTGGTCGAAGGTGATGCGCAGGGATTCGAGTTTGGCCTCAAGCGATTGTGGTTTAAGGCCGAGCGGACTGAGCAACGCGGCATCGGCACATTCGAGCAACAACCCTTCGCCGCCGGCGATGGCCTGCGAAAGCAGCGAGCGATGCAGTTGGAGATCATCCGGGGTGGGACCGAGGAGCATTTGTTCCTCCAGGTCCTGGCACAGGCGGCAAAAGTTGAACCAAGATACAACGCGGGCGATGAGCGGATGGTGGCGGGCTTTGATCTCCGCCTCTAACACGTCGGCGAAGCGCCCGGCGGTACGCCACCGTTCCTTGACAGATGTTGACACAGGATCCAGAGCATTCATGCGGGATGAATGTAGCCGTTCTGCTCGTTCTCGCCAACTGCAATTTGGCGCGACGCGCCCATACCACACTAGACGTAGCCGCCGGGGTGACGAGACTCTGATCTGAACCACCAATGGACACGAATGAACACGAAGGAATTTGACTACGGATGACACGGATAACACGGATGAGATGAACCGCGAAATACGCCAACCACGCGAAAACCCGGAGCTTGAAAGGGATGGGAGGCGGAGGGACTCCTTCACCGGCCGGCTTCCAGCGCGGAGCGGTGAAGAAAACCTTTTCCGAAAGTCCTTCTCCGTTCGCGTTTTTCATGTGGTTCGCGGTGCCATCTGCTGCTGTTAGCTTGAAAGGTTGCGCTCCAGTCACCCAACGTGGTCAATTTCCATCTCGCTGCCTCCGGGCACGCGAACTTCAACCTCACGAAGGACTTTGACCACGGATGACACGGATTTCACGGATGATTTGCCATCCGTTTCCCCATCCGTGTCATCCGTGCAATCCGTGGTTATCCTAGTTTCCTACCGGGTGGTAAGTGTTGTAGGAGTCGAGGTAACGAGACTCGGATCAGAGCGCCGATTCTCAGCTTTTTCAGATGGAGTCTCCTCACGTCGTCTCCTACGGGGTCTGTGTGGAAAATAAAAAAGCCCCGAAGATTTCTTCGGGGCTTGAAGTAGAACAAACTAAACCAAGTTATTTGCGGCGGCGGAAGAACAACAGCACGCCAGTGCCGAGGCCGATCAACGCGAACGTGGACGGCTCAGGCACAACAACGTTCACCAACTCTCCACCGTTTGGACCAGGGAGACCAGCCCAAGTAGCCGCAGGTGATAGTCCTGTTGCAAGGGAGGCTTCCTGCCAGAGGAACGAGGCACCTCGAGCAGTGGCAGCACCATACGTTGCCCCTGTTGCGGTATCCCATGCCAAAACTTGGAACGTGACCGCCCCTGAGGTGTAGCCCGGAATATCTACAGCCACACCATTCCAATACCCTGGTTGCCCCAAGGCAGTGAGACTCCCGTTGAGTGGAACCGAAAGACCCAAGGGTGTCAGTGCTGTTGGATCGCTGGTAGTGCCAATAAAATACGCAAGATCAACGTGAATGCCGCTGTTACCAGTAGGTGTTCCGTTGTACCGCACATTCATGTAGGGCGCGGCATTGTAATTGTCGAAAAGCGTATGCCCCTGACCATAGGAAGAGGACACCGTTGCGACCGAAGCTGCGATCCCAATTACTGACGCAATGATTGTTTTTTTCATATTGTACTTATCGGTTGTGTTTTTTGGTTTTCTATTATGATCTATTCGTCAATTATCTAAACCCGTTTATGGCAGAGTCTGAACCCAGTTGGTGGCTGCTTTCGATTGCACAAAGAAACCTTGTGCAGGAACCACGGGCAGATCAGGAGACCAAACACTAGGAGACCCACCTTTGGTTGAAGCCACATATGTGCTTCCGTTCCAAGCTTGGATAATTGATTTATTGGGCAGCACTCCCAAACCCAAGGTAGCACCATTCAAGGTATCCGAAAACGGAATCGGGCTTCCTACCAGCGCGTAAGTTGTCGGGAGAGCGTTGGTGACGCTTTGACCTGGCCCAACAATAACGCTTCCCACGAATGTGTTCGTCTGTTGACTAGGTGTTTTCAGGAAGAATCCCGTACCGACGGGAACAGAAAGATCAGGTGACCAAACGCTCGGGCTACCGCCTTTGGTAGAAGCCACGAATGTGGTGCCATCCCACAACTGAGCGATCGATTTATTGGGCATCGTTCCCAACAAACTACCGAGACTGTTCGTACCGTCGTTTAACGGATTGGCAAGCAAGACATACGTGTTGTTAGATGTTACGACGCTGACATATCCCACCACGTTGACTGAATAGACTTGCGCCATCGAGGAGTAGGCGAAACCTGCCGCAGCAACGGCAGCCGTTAGAAGTAATGTTTTTGTTCTCATTTTGTTTGTTTGTTAGTTTGTGTGTCCCGTGTGTGAGGCGAATATCACAAAATGGCCTCAAACTGTCAACAGTTTTTTGAATTTTTTTTGAACATTTTTCAAAAGGCCGTTTTGCGCCGTCCATACTGCGGTTTTGCGTCGGTTTTTCAAGGGTTTTTGCGGATTCAGGGCTGAAGGTTTGGGAGCGCATGGGAAGTCGGCGGAGATACGAAAAAAGATTTAACCGCGAAATACACGAAATACGCGAAAGAATTCTTTTGGAAACCCGTTCGTGTATTTCGCGTGGTTCGCGGTTTGAATCTGAATGGTTTGCGGTTAGTCTCCTCTCATGAAAACAGAAATTCTCTACAAGGAGGAAAGCTACAAAATTGTCGGTGCGTGCTTCGAGGTTTATCGCGAGAAAGGCTGCGGATTCCTGGAGCAGGTTTATCAGGAGTGCATGGAGATCGAACTGCGATTGCAGGGTGTTTCTTTCGTGCCAAAGAAACCGCTCGCACTGGAATACAAAAATTGCCCGCTGCGCTCAACCTACGAGCCGGACTTCATCTGCCACGACAGGATCGTCCTCGAACTGCAAGCCGTGACCGAACTCACGGATGAACACCGCGCCCAAGTTCAGAATTATCTCAAGGCCACGCGACTGAAATTGGGATTGCTCGTGAACTTCGGGCATTATCCGAAGGCGCAGGTGGAACGTATCGTGGCCGAGAGAGGCCGATACTACCACAACCGGGAGAACTCTTAACCGCTAAATACGCCAATTACGCGAAAGGTTTTCCGAAATTCGTTCGTGTATTTCGCGTAGTTCGCGGTTAATCTGCCTCGTGCTTGGGAAGTCGGCGGACGTGCCAACGAAAATTTCAACCGCTAAATACGCCAAACACGCGAAAAGTTTTTCTGGAATTCCGTTCGTGTATTTCGCGTGGTTCGCGGTTAAGTCATCCGTGGTCAAAGTCCTTCGAGTTCGTCAATGGTGGAACGATTCTGCCCGGCTGCATCAAGTTGAATTCTCCAGCGGCGATGGATTAAAACCCGCCGCAATGTTTGACTTGCCCTGGCAGCCTCTTTATGTTGCCTGCATGACCGCGCTTGAAGAACGCCGCATTAAAGTCCTGCTGAAGGACGCCGTCGTTGAAGTTCTCGAAGAACGCCACGACCTCTTGCGTGAGGCTTTGCAGGAAAGTTTGGAGGACATGGCCATGCTCAGGGCCATTCAAGACGGGGAAAAGTCCCGGCTCACAAGTCGCAAAAAAATCTTTCAACGACTCGCACACCCGGCGTGAAGACCTCTTTCCGCGAATCCTTCGACGCGGACCTGTCCGATATTAGAGACCCCGCATTGCTTCGCCGGATCAGGAAAGTCATCGAGCAAGTAGAAGCCGTCCGAACCTTCCTGCAGATTCCCAACCTCAAGCGTCTGGAAGCGACTGGCAAGTACTACCGCATTCGCGTGGGCAATTACCGCGTCGGTTTTGTTTTCGAGCGCGGTGCGGTGACGTTTGTGCGTTGCCTACATCGCAAGGAAATCTACCGCTACTTCCCTTGATGTTTGCACTGTGGAGCTTAACCACGGATGACGCGAAAAACCGGAGCTTGAATGCGCCGAGAAACGGTGAAACTCCCTCCCCATGAACCTCGTAGCAGCGGACGTGAGTCCGCTCCATCTGAATCCGATGAAAGTCAGAGCCGACTCACCTCTTTCGCGCGTATTTCGCGGTTCCATCTGCTCTTTTTTAGCTGAATAATCAGAGCCTCGTTACTTCGGCAGTGGAGATGGACCGCGAAATACGCGGAACACACGGACAGCCGGAGCGTGACGCCCTGGAAACAGTTAAACTTCATCACTCGCCAAGTCTGGATTTCCTTTTCCGAAAAGCCTTCTCACTTTCGCGTATTCCGCGTATTTCGCGGTTCAACATGCTTCTGTTTGGCCGAAAAGTCAGAGTCTCCTCACGTCGTCTCCTACCAAAACTTTCAGTGACTCGGTTGTCGGATGGGCGGCCAGATCGATGGCAGCGGCGGTTTGCGCCAATGGAAATTGGTGAGTGATGAGCGGACGCACGTCGAGCCGCCGGGAAAAGACCAGTTGAGCAACTTTTTTTTGCAACGTGAAGTCGGCTGAGTAACTGCCGAGCAAATCCTTTTCATCAACGCACACCGTGGTGAGATCAACAGCGGTCGGGGGGCCGCGACGCGTGTGGGCGAAGAGGAGCATCTGTCCACCGCACCGGACCAGTTGCATCGCTTGCTGCGCCACTGCATCCGAAGGCACGGCGATGATCGCGGCGTCGAGGCCGCGACCGTGGGTGATTTTCTTTGTGAGTTGCGTCAATGCACCGCTCGCATCAGGTTCACTCACGAACCTCGGCGGAACCGATTGTCGAACCGCCCCCTCACCCCAACCCTCTCCCCCTCCGCGGGGGAGAGGGTGACGAAGTCGGGTGAGGGGATGTTCGGCTTTCCCTGCGTTAAAGGTCCAGCGCGCGCCGAATTTTTCCGCGAGTTGCAAACGAGGGTTCAACAAATCACTCGCGATTACGTTTACGCGTCGCAGTCGCAGCAGGCGCGTGAACATCAACCCGATGGGTCCCTGTCCCGCCACCAGAACCGTGTCGCCCGGCAGCAGGTTCAAACGGTTGATGGCCTTGAGGATGGTGTTCACCGGTTCGAGCATGGCGCCTTCGGCAAACGAATTGCGCGACGGAATCTTGACGACGCCGGGGAGCACGAATGGCATCACGCGCACATATTCGGCGTAACCACCGCCCGCCGATTCAAAGCCGGCGGTGATGCCAGTGCGCTTGTACCGTGCGCATTGGGCAAAGGAATGATGGCGGCAGGCGTGACATTCCAGACATGGAATATGGTGATGCAACGCAACGCGGTCGCCAATGTGAAAACCTTTCACGCGCGCGCCGACGCGCACAATGGTGCCGGCGGTTTCATGGCCGAAGATGCGCGGCGGCGGGACGGTGCCGTACTGAATTTTTTTGATGTCGGTGGGGCAGACACCGCACGCTGCGACCTTTACCAACAGTTCACCGCCCTGGATGCGCGGTACGGGGACGGTCTCGACGCGCAGATCATTGGGTCCGCGATAGACGACGGCGCGCATGGTTTTGGGAATGACGAACACAAGGAAGTTTTAACCACGGATGAACCGGATGGACACTGATTTTTTGAAAGAGTAATTCGCCGTAGGAGACGACACTGAATAAAAATCCGAAATCCGAAGCTCGAAATTCGAAATGAAATCAAAGTGATTGGCCGAATTGATTGTCGAAGACGAAACGCGGCAGGGCGCGACCTCCGGGCGCGCCGCAGGCCAACCTCACGAAGGACGGCAGCGCATTTTCGGACGGCGCGCGCGGCAGCGGCGCGTTCGGAGAACGCGCGCTGACCATGACAGCGCGCCCGGAGGTCGCGACCTACCTTCAGACTCTGTCTGAAAAAATCGAAGTCCGAAGTCAGATTTCCGCCGTCCGCGTACCGACCTCCGTCTTCCGTCCTCTGACCTCTGACTTCTGACTTCTGATCACGGTTTCGTCGGGGTGGCGGCGGGCTGTGGCATCGCGTCGGGCGGCACCGGAGGCGGCGCCAGAAAAGTGTGCAGGCCGCGCGGAAATTGCGGTGATTCCAGCCAGTCGGCGAGGAAATGGAGTTCAAGCGCCGAGAAGCCGATGGTGGACTTGCGCAGGAAATGCAGTTTGTCAGGCTCGGGACTAGTCACCATCGTGTCACATGCGCCCAATTTAGTTTCGAGCGTCTTCGTCCAGAGGATGGCCGCCGAGTCGGAAGGGATTTGCGGCGTTTTCGAAATGTAGCGGACGAGCTGGCCCAAGTATAGCCAGGTTACGATTCGATCGCCGGTGATTTCCCAATCCAGATAGACAAGGTTGGTCCACGGAGAAACGAGTTTGACCATGTCGTAGGACGGCGCTTCCAAAATGGGATAGGGCGGTACGGTGCCGCCGAAGGCGTAATCAACGCCGTTGGTGCTGTAGGATCGAAAGAATGGTGAAAGAAAAGGAATTCCCTTTGCAGTAACGCCGTTCTGATTTTCCGCCCAACCGAACTTTCCATTGTCAGTGGTGGCGAGCAGCGGATTGACTGCGTCCATGAGCCGGGCGGAAAGCGCGTGGACCTGATTGCTGGCGTCAGTCATCGGCGCGGCGAAATAAGTTTGAGCGGGCAATCCCGGGATCGTCCAGAGAAACACCTGGTTGGGCGGCGGCGCGGTGAAAAGCCCGCGCAGCGATTCCGACGAGGCCAGCCACGGTCGGAGCCCTCGAACTGCGGTGAACCCAACCAGCGGTTCGCCAATAAGATTTGTTGGGATGCTCCACGCATCAAATTCGAGCGTCACCGGTTTGGGGAATATCAAATCGCCTTCGGTGCGGACGCTTTGGCCGTCGGGGGTAGCTCTCAACGTGACGCGCGGGGTGTTTCCCGGGGGTTTCCAATCCGGGACAAAAAGTTTGGTGATGGTCGCAAGATCGACGTTTGCGTCCAGCCAATGATTCGTGGCCGGCAAGGAGCGACTCCCCGAACCCGAGTCCGCAAATCGAGTCCCTGAACCCACCCCTTGCCCCTCCAAGGAGGGGAGCTGCGCAGGGTGGATTGTTCCCCTCTTGGGAGGGGTCAGGGGTGGGTCGGTCGGTGCCCGTTTCAGGCGTATCGGCGAGTGCTCCTGGTCGATCCGCGCGATGATTTCGCCGAGCAACGCGTTCGTGTCCGAGGCCGCGCCCACCACGGTCCACTGGCCGGCACGCGTCAGTTCAATGAGTTTGGGCGCATCGTGTTTTTTGAGCGACCAGCCGCGCAGCCCGTTCGTCGCCGGCACGGTTCGGAGGGTGGTCAACGATTCCATCACGGCGGCAAGATTGGTTTCCCAAAGCGCGGCGCGGTTGTCATCCAGTCGTATGGCGAAGACGATTTGCGCGGGTTGATCCGTCGGCTGCCGGACTTCCGTGTAAGATTCTTCCTGCACGAGATCGTCGAGCAAAGGGCGCAAGCGCGCGCTGGCCGTGTTCGCAGCATTCGTCTCGCCGCGGAGCAGCCGCCAGGGGGCCGTGGAGAGCTTGTCGAGCGTCTGCGCTTCAAGCTTCACGCTTTCGGGCAGGTTCCAAATCGCCATGAACGGCGCGTCGTTGGTCCGCGCCGCGATCCACTTTTTACCGAGCCAATGCAGATGCGAAACGCTGACTGCGTTTGACTTCATTGTTGCGTTCGGTGGTGCTGGCGGCGGTGTTGAACTGGATGCGGGAGGCGCGGACTTCTTGCAGCCGGCTAACAGCACGGCGACCAGCGGTGACATGAAAATGAAACTCTTAACCAGAGCGATGCAGTTCAAAGGAACGGGGAGCGCAGCCGCCACGGCTGCTGTTCGGCGCGCCCTCGCGCCGAACCCTTCGCACGGCGGAAGTGCGAATTGGTGCCCACGCTCGCACGCGAAGGCCGACGACGAGGGCGTCGTCGGCTGCGCCCGAGGCGGGCGCGCTCCCCGATGCCGATTGAATCGCCCGGACTTAAGTCTGGTAAACATACGGCCCGGTGTTGTGCCAAAAGTGAAACCGTTTCGCAAATGGAATCAGAACCAAGATTTGAAATCAGAAAGTAGAAAGCAGAGATCCGAGGCCCGAAATCCGATTTCCGTCCTCCGCCTTCCGAACCGAGCCTCGTGACCTCGACGCTTACGGAAGCATATTTATGGTTTCGCCGGTGCGGTACTTGGCGGTGTTGCACCAGCAGGCGAAACGAGTTGAGAATAAAGACCGCGCGGAAACTGTGGTGATTCCAGCCAATCAACCAACAGTTGCAATTCCGGCGCCGTCAACCCCGCGGTGGACTTGCGAATGAAGGACAGTTGATTCGTTCCGGTGCGCGTGACCAGGGTCGTGCACTTGTCCAGTCGGGACGACACAACCCGCAACCAGTTCATGCTCGCGGAATCCATTGTCAATTGCGCGTGGCGGAAGGCCAGACGCGCCACCTGGCCGATGTAAAGCCACGATTCGATGCGCGGGCCGGTAACCTCCCAGTCGTAATAAACAAGGTTCGTTCGCCGCAACACGTCGTGGATCATCCCGGGCGACGGCGGACGGTTGGTTTCCAGGCCTGCGGCCGGGAGCAAGCCACCGAACGCAAAGGCATCGTTTCCCGCGCCAACCGCTTTCACGAAAGGCGCCAGCACTGGCAGCCCTGCCCACATGGCGGCATCCGCATCCGAGGCGCGGACAAAATTCCCGACGCCGTGGGCCGCCAGCCACGGATTGCCATCGCGCAGCAAGACATCCGCCAGAGGGCGCAACCCGCCGCCCGGCTGCAGCAGCGGAGCGGCAAAGTAAGTTTGAATGGGAACCCCGTCCATGGCCCAGAAGCAAACCTGGTTGGGTGGCGGCCCGACTTGAAGATCGTTCCACTTTTTCCACGAAGCCAACCACGGTTGGAAGCCGCGCACGGCCGTGAAACTGATCAGTGGATCGCGCACCAGGTTGGTTGGGATGTTCCAAGGCTCCAATTCACCCAGGAGCGGACGGGCGAAGATCAAATCGCCGTGAGTCAGCACATTGCCGCCGTCGCCCGTCACGTGGATCGAGAGCCGCGGCAATTCTTCCGGCAGATTCCAGTCGTGCACCAACGCACCCGCGACTCGCTGGAGATCGAGGTCGGCTTCGAGCCAATAGTTCGTTGACGGTGCCGGAAACGGTGCATGGTCGCGCTGGATTCGAGCAACGATCTCGCCGAGCAACACATTGGTCGCCTGCGCCACACCCAAAAGCGTCCAGTTGCCCACTCGCTTCAATTCAATGAGGTTCGGCGAGCGCGTCTGCTGGATCGACCAACCGCGTCCCCCGTCCTGCAGGAGCATGTTCTGCACGCCGGTGAGCGAAGCCACCACGACCGCGAGATTGGTCCGCCATAAACCGGAATGCGGTTCATCCAGCTTGATGGCGAACGCCAGTTCCCCAGCCTGATTCGCCACCTGTCGAAATTCGACGTAGGATTCCTGCTGCACCAAGTCATCGAGCAGCGGTCGCAACAGCGCTGTCGGGGCGTTTGCCACCTCCGCCTCACCGCGCCACAACCGCCACGGGGCAACCGAAAGTTTGTCCAAGCTCTGCGCCTGCAGTTTCGCGCTTTCGGGCAGTCCCCAAAGACGCATGAAGTAGTAGGCACTGGCTTCTATCCCAAGGCGTTTCTTGCCCAGCCAATGAACGCGCACGACGGTGTTCGATGCCAGGGGCGCGGTTGCCGACGGTGCAGGCGGAAGGTTGGATCCGGATTTCCGGCAACCCGCGCCAGACACGAAAACGAGCGCCATCAAAAGACGGGGCAGGATTTGTCGGATGTGCATGGCGCGTCGTTTAGTGCCAGAGTACGCGAGGTTTCGCAAACAGAATAAACCCGACTTCGCGTAGGAGTCGAGGTCACGAGACGCTGGTCGGAGGAGGGAGGAGGGAGGCCAGAGGTCAGCGGACGGAAGGCGGAGGACGGATTTCACCTTTCAGTTTTCAGTTTTTCAGCTTTTTTCAGTAGGAGTCTCCTCACGTCGTCTCCTACTTTGTTTGTTTCCAAACTTGCATGTAGGATTGACTGCTCGTTAGCTTTCGTTCATGCAATCACGAAACCGCGGCGGGATGGTGCTGGCGCTGTTCTTCTGTTCGGGCGCAACCGCGCTGGTCTATGAAGTGGTCTGGTCGAAATTCTTATCGCAGATGTTCGGCAGCACCATCTACGCACAGACGGTGGTGCTGGCCGCGTTCATGGGCGGACTGGCGCTGGGCAACCGCCTGTTCGGTCGTTGGGCGGATCGTCTCGCGCAGCCGGTGGCCACCTATGGATTTCTGGAAATCATCATCGGTGTTTACGCGTTTTGCTTCCCAACCTTTGACCGGATGGCGGATGCAGCCTTCGTCTCGCTCGGAACTCACATAGCCGAACGCGCGGGATTACTGCTGGTATTGAAAGGTGTGTTGAGCGCGGCACTTCTACTTGGGCCGACGATTCTGATGGGCGGCACGTTGCCGTTGCTGGCGGCGTGGTTGCAAAAATCCTCCACTGATCCTGGACGCCGCTCGGCGCGCTTTTACTCGGTGAACAGCCTTGGTGCCGTCGCCGGATCGGCGCTCGCCGGATTCTGGCTCGTGCAAAGCTTCGGCATGGTGGCAACGTTGCAAATCACCGCGGCGGTCAACGTCATGGTCGGCGTCAGCGCGGTTTTGTTGAGCCGGCTCAGCTTGTCGAATGAGCTCCGGCAGGTTGAATCCAAAACTTCGACCGAAACCGACGCCGCGTCGCCGGGAACATTGCGTTGGGCCGGAGTGATCGTCGCGATGACTGGTGCGGTTTCGATGGGGCTGGAAGTATTGTCGTCGCGCTCGTTGGCGCTGATTTTCGGCTCGTCGCTGCAATCGTTCGCGGTGGTGTTGATCGCGTTCATCCTCGGCATCGGCTTGGGCAGCGCGTGGATTGCCTCGCCGCGGCGGCGCGGGCGTTCGAGCGAAGGCGTGATTGTCTTGTTGCTCTGCCTGGCGGCGGCGTGGGTGGCGGTGCTGGTGTTCAACATCGAACGCTGGGTGGATTTCTATCGAATTGCGCGCACCGGACTGGGTCGAACGGAAGTGGGTTATGTCTATCACCAGTTGCTTACGACTGGCATCGCGTTGGTGATCCTTGGCGTCCCGGCGGCGGGGATCGGGGCGGTGTTGCCATTGATGATCCGGGCCGTTTCGGCGGAAGGGGCGCCGCTGGGCGCGAAAGTTGGCGCCTTGCTCACCTGGAACACGCTCGGGGCGGTCGTCGGCACGCTGTTCACGGGTTTCATTCTGATGCCGCAGGTGGGATTACGGAATGCCTTTGCCGTGCTGGCTTTGGTGCTGGGTCTGGTGGCACTGATTGTGGCTTTGCGACGCCGCTGGCGAGCGGGGATCATTGGTTCGATGGGCGTCTGCGCATTCGTCGGATCGCTTTTCATCTTTGGCGGTGAAGGCTGGCGCTATGTGATGAGTTCAGGGGTGTTTCGCGTGTGGGAAATGAAATTTGAACCCCGGTTGATGCCCATGCGGAAAGAACACATGAAAATCCTGTTTTACGAGGACGGGCCGGACGCAACCGTGTCCGTGGAAGAGGTGGATGGCATCATTGGCCCGGCGGAAATTGGTTTGCGCATCAACGGCAAGCCGGACGCCGGAACGCAGGTGGACGTCTGCAACCAATTGCTCCTGGCCCATCTTCCGATGCTGGTGCGACCGGGAGCGAAAGATGTTTTTGTGCTGGGCCTTGCCTCGGGCATGACGGCCGGAGCCGTGCTGGCTTATCCCGTCGAGCATCTGGACGTGGCGGATAATTGTGAACCAGTCATCCAGGCGTCCAAACTGTTCGCCGACTGGAACCGACATGTGCTCAGCGATCCGCGCACCCACTTGTGGCGGGAAGACGCGCGCACCGTGCTCAAGCTCCGTCCGCAGCTATACGATGTGATCATCACCGAGCCGTCGAATCCATGGACGGTCGGCGTCGGCAGTGTGTTCAGCCGTGAGTTTTACGAACTCGCCGCGAGCCGTCTGAAACCCGGCGGCATCATGACCCAATGGTTTCATGTCTATGAAACGCATGACGACATTGTGAACATGGTCTTGCGCACCTTTAGTTCGGTGTTCCCATTTGTGGAAATGTGGGATACGGGGGTTGGTGACATCGTGATGTTGGGCGCACTGCAACCGTGGCCCACCGGGCCGGAGGTATTTCGGCAGGGTTTCGCGATCGACCGTGTGGCGACGGACATGGGGATGCTGGATATTCGTTCTCCGGAAGCGTTGCTCGCGCGTCAACTGGCCTCTCAGCGGACCGGCTTCGCCATTGCGGGCCCTGGGCCGATGCAAAGCGATCTTTTCCCGGTGCTGGAATACGCCGCGCCGCGGGCTTTCTACATCGGCGTCGGTTCCCGGATGCTGGATCGTTTTGATGAGCGGACGCGTCAGCAGCTTCTCGCGCCGCCGGAAAAACGCGCGGCGCTGCATTCGTTGCCGGCGGTCAGCGCGCAACTCTTGTTCAGCACCTTCTCGACGGTGAACGGGGAACTGTTCGGCTGCGTCTTCGGCAATCCCTCCAGCGCGAACGTGCCGTGTGTTTTCCAGACGCGGCAGCCGGCGCCGCCACCGGGAGGGTCCGGAACTGCGTTGGACCAGGCTGCGAGGGCGTTTGAGGCGGGGGCTTTGGATCCGGCCGCACAACTGGCGGCGCTGGCCTGGAAACAGAATCCGGCTGACCCGATGGCCGGCTATATGTCTCGTGTCATCGAGCGTGAGAAACAATTGCGACAAGCCAGCGGCAACGCCCGCGCGCAGCGGTGAGCAGACTCAACCCGCGCCCGGTGGCGGCTGCCCAATCAAGAACTCCCGAAACCACGGCTCCGGCTCGCACGAAAACTCGAGGCGCTGCTCACGCCACCGAAATTTCAACGCGCTCGCGTGCAGCCCGTGATGTGGCAGCATCAACCGCCGGCGTTGTTCCGGCGTGAGGCGATCCTCCACCAGCGCCAGATACAGATCTTCATCGCCACCGTACATCTTGTCGCCCACGATGGGATGGCCAAGGTGCGCCAGATGGATACGGATCTGGTGTTTGCGGCCAGTGCGCGGCAACACTCGCAGGAACGTAAAACCGCCCTCCGCCCGTGTGAAACGGCGTTCCACAAAAAAATCGGTTTGCGATGTAGCGCCGTCGGGTCGGACACAATCCTTGATCGCGATGCAGCTTTGTTCATCCTTGCCCAGCGGCACGTCCACCGTGCCTTGTTCGCCGGTCACATGGCCGTGCACGATGGCGAGGTATTCCTTTTGCACGGAGCGGCTCTCCCAAATTCTTCTCAGTTCCAGCGCGACAGGTGAGTTTTTGGCCACGAGCACAATGCCGCTGGTTTCACGGTCCAGACGATTGATCAGGTGCAAGTCGAACTCCGCGCCCAGATAAAGGCGCACCCGGCTGATCAGGCTCGAATAAACGTCGCCTTTGGTCGGGTGGCAGACAAGGCCCGCCGGTTTGTTGACGACCAGCAAGTTGCAATCCTCGTGCAGGAGTTCAAACAGTTTGTCCATTGACGTCGGCGCCGCCGGCGAAAAGAGTTCCTTCATTCTCAATTGTCCGGCTTGTCATTGCGTCGGGTTGGCGTATCATCCGGGACTGTGAAAGAAAAGTACGGATTGCCGCTGGTCCTGATCGTCGTCTTCGCGCTGACGCGTCTGCCGGGACTGATGCCGTGGAACTTCAGCGCCGCGTATGCGCTGGCCTTTTGTGCGGGAGTGTATTTTCCGGGTCGCCTCGCCTGGTGGTTGCCGTTGGGCACGCTGCTCGCAACCGACGTGCTGCTGAATGTTTTTTATTACCATGAGCCGGTTTTTACCGTTTACATGGCGATCAAAACACTTTCCTTCCTCGGCATCATCGCGCTGGGACGGCTGTTTTCTCCGCGCACGAACTGGTTCAAGCTCGTTGGCGGTGGGCTTTTGGCCGCTGTTTTGTTCTATGTCGTGACCAACACCGCATCGTGGATCAACGACCCTGCCTACGCCAAAACACTCGCGGGATGGATTCAAGCGTTGACGGTAGGGAGGCCGGATTTTCATCCGACTACGCTGGAGTTTTTCCGCAACACACTTCTTAGCGGCGGCCTTTTCACCGCGTTGTTCGCCGGCGCCATGAAAATTGCGGCGGCGGCTGAATCGGCGAAAGAGAAAGAGCCGGAGCCGGCGGAAGAACCCGAAGGCGAGCAACCCGATGAAGCGAAGGCGTGAGTGGGATCGTGATGCGTGAAACGTGAGGCGTGAGGCGTGAGGCGTGATGAATCGAGGAGGCGGCTGAGGCTGAGCGAAATATTCGCGATCTACCACCATGAAAATTGGCGTCATCTCCGACACCCACGGCTATCTCGATCCACAAATCCTGAAACTGTTCTCCGACGTTGACCACATCCTGCACGCCGGCGACATTGGCACGCCTCGCATCATTTTTGAACTGGAGCAAATCGCGCCCGTGACGGCTGTCCTTGGAAATACGGACAGCGACATCAGCTTCAACGAAATTGAGATGGTTCAACTCCAAGGACGTAGATTTCTACTGCATCACATCGTCGATCCGCGCGCTCCCGGTGACATCATCAAGCAACGCATCCTCCGCGAAAAGCCGGACGTAGTGGTGTTTGGTCATACTCACAAACCGTTCAATCAAGTGATCGGCAAGACGCTCTACTTCAACCCGGGCTACGCCGGCAAGCAGCGCTTCAACCTGGAACGCAGCATCGCCATCTTGCATTGTGATCCGGACAGCATCCACGCTGAGCTTGCGAAGTTGTGACTGCCATTCCGATCAGCCGATTCTCCCTGCGCGGGACCAGAGCGACGACGCCAGACAACACACGGTGCTGCCGCAGCTCAACAGGGCGGAAATGATCGCGAGGGTCGGGTGCTTGAAAATTGCAAACAAGCCACTCAACGGCATTGACGGCGCTTGATTTCACGCCTGGCGCGGGGAACCGAAGTTGGACAGAAGCGGTTTGGGTGGGTTCGTCTCCAGGTTTTGCAATTCAACCATTCCTCAGCCAGTCTTGGCCTTCGTACTACTCAAAGATGTAGTACCCCCATCACACAAAAGTGTAATAGCGGGAGTGCCGCCAGCCATTTAACGTAGGCGCGAATGAATCCAATGGCTCGCCATTCCGAACCGATGAATCCCGGCGCGCACGCCGCGTCTCCATTCTTGTTCCAACATGGCCTTGCGAAAGAAGGACTGGGCGCGAGAGTGGTTTTCGATTCACCCGGCAAATTCCCCCAACTGAATCCAGAAAGACCCGGCGGTCTCCGCCCCCAACTGCAACTTCCCCTGCTGAGATAAGGAAAATCATTATGCCTCAATACGTCAGTCTGCTCCGCTTCATTGAACAGAAGGCCAGGACCATCAACAAATCGACCGAGCGCGACCATGACTTGCACAAGCTGGCCGCAAATGCCGGTGTCAAAATCGAAAGCCAGTATTGGCCGATGGGCGAAAGCGACGGCGTGTTGACGCTGCGCGCCGACAGCGAACAGCAAGTGTTGCATCTGCTTAAAGGCCTGGTCTCGCTTGACCATGTGCATGCCGGAGCCTTGCAGGCCCTGGTGTATTCGGAAGCGACTTCGACTCTGGCACCTGGAACCGTGAGCCATTGAGGCGTCGAAGCGGCCGGCGGGGGTGGCCAATCTGCGGATTTGCGATCCAATGAATCAGCCAACAAGAATGCAGCTTTGCTGCGAGGCTGGCTGCACGCCAGCGGGGTTCTGTTGAGCTTTTGGTCATGGTCACCACTTTCAAGAGCGCTCCGTTGCTAACATTCACTTGTCCTGCCTAGGACAAAAAAGAGCCAGTGTTGACCAAAAGATGTGGAGTCGTCCCGCCGCATGACAGGCAGAATTCAAGTCATGAAATGTAAATTGATGCTCAGTTTTGCAAACGCAATCGTATTCGCCAACCTGTTGGCTCTGCTTGCGACCAGAGGTGTTGCGGCCGTGGACAATTCGACCGAACCCATCGTTGGCGAGGAGGTGGCGGTGTTGACCCAGGCGCCCAACGTGCCGCCGCCGATCAAGCGCGCGTATGCCACCAAAGTCATCGTGACGCTCGAAGTGCAGGAAGTCGTGCTGCGGCTGGCCGATGGCGTGAACTACTTGTTTTGGACGTTTGGCGGCGAGGTGCCGGGAAGTTTCATCCGCGTCCGGGAGGGCGACTTCATCGAGTTTCATCTGAACAACAACCCGAACAACAAGATGCCGCATAACATTGACCTTCACGCCGTCACCGGTCCGGGGGGCGGCGCGACCTCGTCGTTCACGGCGCCGGGTCACACCTCGCAGTTCTCCTTCCGCGTTCTGAATCCCGGCTTGTATGTGTACCATTGCGCCACGGCGCCGGTGCCGATGCACGTCGGCAATGGCATGTATGGGTTGATACTGGTCGAGCCGAAGGAAGGTTTGCCGCCCGTGGACCGCGAGTATTACGTAATGCAGAGCGAAGTCTATACGGCGGGCAGGTTTGGCGAGGAAGGATTGCAACCGTTCGACATGAACAAAGCCGCTGACGAAAGGCCGCCCTACGTGGTGTTTAACGGTGCGGTCAGTTCACTGGTCGGCGACAAGGCGCTCAAAGCGAGCGTCGGCGAAACCGTGCGCCTGTTCGTCGGCAATGGGGGACTGAACCTGGTGTCTTCATTCCACGTCATCGGCGAGATTTTTGACACGGTTTATCCCGAAGGCGGCACATCGCTGTTGCAAAAGAACGTGCAGACGACGCTCGTTCCACCGGGTGGCTCCACCATCGTCGAGTTCAAAACCGATGTGCCGGGCACATTCATTCTCGTGGACCACGCGTTGTTGCGCGCCTTCAACAAAGGAGCGCTCGGCATGTTGAAAGTGGATGGCCCGGAGAATCACCTGATCTATACCGGCAAGGAGGTGGACGCCGTCTATCTCGGACAACAGGCGGCGGCGGGCAGCGAATCGGCCAAACGCATCGGCACGCTGCAATCTGCGCTGGCGCAGGAAATAAAAACCAACCCGCAGATCGCCACGCTGACCAAGGAGATTCAAATTGAAAAAGGCAAACAGGTTTACATGCAGACCTGTTTCGTCTGCCATCAACCCGACGGGCAGGGCCTTGCCAGCCAGATCCCGCCCCTGGCCAGGTCCGACCTCCTCATGGCCGACAAGGAGGGCAGCATCCGTGGGGTTCTCCAAGGCCGTTCCGGTGAAATCACCGTGAACGGGAAAAAATACAACGGCGTGATGATTCCGCTGAATTATTTGACGGATGAACAAATTGCCAACGCCCTCACTTATGTCCGCAACAGTTGGGGCAACAGTGGCGACGCCGTGTCCGTGGAAGAAGTTCGCCACGTGCGCAGCGAGGCGCCGCCCCCGCCGGCCAACCCCTATGAGTAGGCGCGAATGATTTGAAAGGAGGCGCTAGTGGCTAAAGGAATCAAACTGTTCGCAGCCGCGCTGATCTGCACGGTCAGCGCGGTCCCGCCACTTTGTGCGCAGACACCACGCGACGCCACGCCAGTCGTCGCACCGCCCCGCGGCACAGTCTTCATACCCGCCGGCGCTTACCGGCCTCTATTCCGCGGTGAGAATGATCCAAAGGAAATTTCAGTGAAACCGTTTTATCTGGAGGTTGAGCCGGTCACCAACGAGCAGTTTCTGGAATTCGTGCGCGCCAATCCACGCTGGCGCCGGTCACAGGTGAAGCGGCTGTTAGCTGACGAATCTTATCTCAAACCTTGGGCCGGTGACCTTGATCTGGGGAAGGACGGCGGAAAAATAAGACAAGCGCCTGTCACTTGCGTCTCCTGGTTCGCCGCCAAAGCCTACTGTGCCTGGAAAGGAATGCGGTTGCCGACCGTAGCCGAATGGGAATATGCCGCCAATGCCAGCCCAACGCGCCCGGACGGTGAGAACGATCCTAAATTCAAACAGCAAATCCTGGAGTGGTACACCACACCAGCACCGCGGACGCTTGCACATGTCGGCACTGGGCGCGCCAATTATTTCGGGGTCCATGATCTGCACGGGTTAGTGTGGGAATGGGTGGCCGATTTCAACACCGCACTCGTAACCGGCGAATCCCGCGGCGACACCGGACTCGAACGAAGACTCTTTTGCGGCAGCGGTTCGGAAGGCGCCAACGACCGCGACAATTACCCGGCGTTCATGCGTTACGGTTTTCGCAGCAGTCTCAAGGCAGATTACACCGTCCACAACCTCGGTTTCCGTTGCGCCAAAGATTTATGAAAACTCGCGTTGTCAGTATTTTAGGCGCGACCCTTGTGTTCGTCGCCAATACCCGCAGTGACGCCGGCGAAGCAGCCCAACCCGCCGCCAAAGCGTCCTGCTGCTGCGCCAGAAACCTGGAACCGGCCGCTCCCCTGACTGATCGATCCATTTATCAGCTTGACTCCACTTGGACCAACGACGCCGGCAAACCGATCAAGCTCGCCGTGCTTCGTGGACGCACGCAAGTCGTCGCCATGTTCTTCGCTAACTGCGCCTACGCCTGTCCCCTCATTGTCAACGATATGAAACGCATTGAGGCCGCGCTGCCGGAATCGTTTCGATCCCGCGTTGGCTTCACACTGGTTTCTTTCGACAGCGAGCGCGACACGCCAGAGACGTTGAGCGCCTTTCGCAAGAGCCGGGGACTGGCGCAAAGCCGGTGGACATTATTGCGCGGCCAACCGGACGACATCCTGGAACTGGCCGCGGTGCTCGGGGTAAAATTCAAGAAGGATGCGCGTGGCCAGTTCGCCCACTCCAATCTCATCACGGTCTTGAATTCAGAGGGCGAAATAGTCCATCAACAGATCGGGCTGAATCAAAGCATCGAGGAGACCGTTCGCATCGTTCGACAAATGACCGAGAGATAAGCCGTCCTTCGCTTCAGCCGCTTCGAACCGCAGACTGACAAACCTTTCCCCGTGCTGAACGCGCACGCTGCCGTGGCGCCAGAATCAATGTCGATCAGGTGACGACCTCTGCCGACGCCCCGGAGAATTTTCGCGACAGAAGGTGACGGCTTGTTCGCGCGCCGTTTTAGTAATTCTTGACTTGAATCAAAACAGAGTGCGCGGTTCCCGCTCATGATCATATCCAATGAAGATTGCGCCGCATTTCTTAAGCGTAACCATCCTTGTCGTGACGAGCGGACTTCCCGCCCAAACTGTATCTCCAAGACCTGCATTGCCAACAAGCGCTACTGTTTCGCTCTCGGCCGGACGCGCCGTCTATGAGCAACATTGCGCGGCCTGCCACGGCGTCAACGGTGACGGCAACGGCCCGGCTGCCGTCTGGCTTTACCCCAAACCGCGAAACTACAGCGCGGGCCTGTTCAAAATCCAATCCACGCCCGCCGGCTCACTGCCAACGGACGACGACCTGCTCAACACCATCACCCGCGGGATGCCAGGCAGTTCGATGCCGAGCTTCACGTATCTTTCCGACCAGGAGCGGCGCGAAGCGGTTGCGTACGTCAAATATCTCACCGCCTACACGGACAATTCCGGCAAGCGCATCAACCGCTTCGAGGAAGCCGCCACCAATGGCCTGATCGCCAAACCGGTGGAAGTGCCGCCCGAGACACCAGTCACCCTTCAGGAGCTGACGTTGGGCCGCGACATGTTTAAAAAGATGCAATGCTTTCTTTGCCATGGGCCGACGGGTGCAGGCGATGGCGAGCAGGTGCCTACCCTTAAAGACGCTTTCGGCCTCGCCATTCGCCCGCGCGATTTCAACACCGGCATGTTCCGTGGCGGTCACACGGGGCCAGATCTTTACCGGCGCATCTACACCGGCCTCGGCGGTACGCCGATGGTGCCGTATGGCGATGCGGTGATGAAGCCCGCGGAACGTTGGGCGCTCGTCCATTTCGTGCAATCACTGCGGCGCACCGATGTCGCCGTGAACGATCTGCTCACACCGGAGGACGGAGCGATTCGCGTGAAGAAAATCGCGAAATTGCCAATCGATCCGATGGATCAATACTGGGAATCACTCGATCCCGTGCGCGTGCCGCTAAATCCGCTGTGGCCCGAGCCGCAACAGGTTTATGCGGTGGCGGTGTCCGCCGTGACCGATGGCCGGAAGCTCGCGGTGCTGCTCCAGTGGCGCGACGAACTTCCGCAAAACACCGCGATCCGCGTGCAGGACTTTCAGGACGCCGCGGCGCTGCAGTTCTCCATGAGCGGCAATTACGGCTTTCTGGGCATGGGTGACGCGAAGAATCCCGTGAACCTCTGGCAATGGAAAGCCGGCTGGCAGGCGGAGGCGGAAGGACACGCGCCAACCGTGAACACGGCCTACCCTTCGATGCACTCGGACACTTACTTCGCCACGAGTTACAGCACTGCCGCCAGCGCGGGTAATGTCATTTCGCAGCCACACAAATCACCCATTGAGGACGCCAACGCGCGCGGCTTCGGTTCATTCAAATCGCAGCCGCTCGCCGGGCAGAACGTCCAAGGCAAAGGCCTGTGGCATGACGGCTTTTGGAACGTGGTTTTCGTCCGCGATCTGAAATCAAAAGATGCGGAGGATGTGAAATTCGCGCGCGGCAAATCCGTGCCTGTGGCGTTCGCCATCTGGAACGGCGAGCAGCATGACCGCAACGGCCGCAAGATGGTCAGCAATTGGTATCAACTTGTGTTCGAATGAAACGACCAAAAATTATGAACGACCATTTTTCCCGCCGCTCCTTCCTCCAGCGCAGCGGCCTCGTCGGCGCGGGCATCACGGCGGCGCAATTCCTTCCGCTGCGCTTCCTCCAGGCGCAACCAGCGCTGGAAGATGTCAGCAATCCACTCGCGCACTATCCGAACCGCGAGTGGGAAAAACTCTACCGCAATCAATATGCCTACGACCACCAGTTCTCCTGGGTCTGCGCGCCGAACGACACGCACAATTGCCGCATCACCGCGCACGTTCGCAACGGCGTCATCGTCCGACTCGGCGAGCAATATGACATCGGTGATTACTCGGATCTCTACGGCAATCATGCCACGACTGCCTGGGGCAACCGCCATTGCGCCAAGGGTTACACGTTTCACCGGATTCTTTACGGGCCGTATCGACTGAAACATCCCATCGTGCGGCGCGGTTGGAAGCGCTGGGCGGACGACGGTTTCCCGACCCTCACCGCCGAGGTCAAAGCCAAATACAAATTCGATTCGCGCGGCACGGACAAATTTGAGCGCATCCCGTGGGACGATGCATTCAGCTACATCGCCCGCGCGACGAAAGCCATCGCGACCCGTTACAGCGGCGAAGCGGGCGCGAAGCTCCTCGAATCACAGGGCTATCCGCCGGAGATGATTGAGGTCATGGGCGGCGCGGGCACGCGCACCATCAAGATGCGCGGCGGCATGGGCCTGCTCGGCGTGCTCGGCAAATATGGCATGTATCGCCTCTGCAATTCGCTCGCGTTACTGGACGTTCACATTCGCGGCGTGAAGCAGGAGGACGCGAAGGCTGGCCGCGTCTGGTCGAATTACACCTGGCACGGTGATCAGGCTCCCGGCCATCCGTGGGTGCATGGGCTGCAGAATTCCGAGACGGATTTCAATGATCTCCGAAACTCGAAGCTCATCGTCATGAACGGCAAGAACCTCGTCGAAAACAAAATGGCCGATGCCCATTGGTTCGTCGAGGCGATGGAGCGCGGCTGCAAGATTGTCGTTATCGCGCCCGAATACGGCGCGCCCTCCACGAAGGCGGATTATTGGATTCCCGTGCGCCCCGCCACCGACGCAGCGCTCTGGCTCGGCGTCACGCGCGTGATGCTCGACAACAAATGGTACGACGAAAACTTCGTGAAGCGGTTCACGGATTTCCCGTTGCTCGTGCGCACGGACAATCTCAAGCGCCTGCGCGCCGCAGAAGTTTTCGCGAACTACACCAGCACCCTCCCCGCCGACAGCCCGAGCAAAAAGGTTCAAGGCTTGACGGATGAACAACATCAGAAACTCGGCGATTTCGTGGTGTGGGATGCCAGGTCGAATTCACCGAAGGCGCTCACCCGAGACATGGTGGGCGAAACGCTCGCCAAGTCAGGCCTTGATCCGCAGCTTGATTTCAAAGGCAGGATAAAACTCGCCGACGGCAGCGAAGTGGAGGTCGCCACGTCGTGGAATCTTTACCAGGTTCACCTCAAGGACTACGACCTGGACACCGTTTCCGAAATCACGAGCGCCCCGAAGGAATTGATCGAGCGGCTCGCGAAGGACATCGCCACGATCACGCCGACTTCGATTCATCAAGGCGAAGGCATCAATCACTGGTTTCACGCGACCGAGGCGAATCGCGCCGCGTATCTGCCGCTCATGCTCACCGGCAACATTGGCAAGCCGGGCGCTGGCTGTCATGGTTGGGCGGGCAATTACAAGGCCGCGCTGTTTCAGGGAAGCAAGCTCACCGGCCCGGGCTTCAAGGGCTGGGTCGCCGAAGATCCATTCGAGCAGAACCTCGATCCCAAGGCGCACGGCAAGGACATCCACGCGCACGCCTACACCAGGGACGAAGAGCCGGCCTATTGGAATCACGGCGACCGCCCGCTTATCGTCAACACGCCGAAGGAAGGCCGCAAAGTCTTCACCGGCAATTCCCACATGCCGTCGCCAACCAAGGCGATCTTCACGACCAATGTGAACCTGATCAACAATGCCAAGTGGGCCTATGGCATGATCAAGAACGTCAACCCGAACGTGGAGTTGATCGTGACAATGGACACTCAAATGACGGCCAGCGTCGAGTATTCCGATTTCGGCCTGCCGGCAAATTCATGGGTCGAGTTCGAGGATTTGGAGATCACGGCGAGTTGCTCGAATCCGTTCCTGCAAATCTGGAAAGGCGGCATCAAACCGCTTTACGACTCGAAGGACGACCTCGCGATTCTGGCCGGCATTGGCGCAGCGCTCGGCAAAGTCACCGGCGACAAGCGATTCCACACGCACTTCAAATTCGAGCACGAGGGGAAACGCGGCATCTACATCCAGCGCCTGCTCGACAGTTGCACGACGACCGCCGGCTACAAGCTCGACGACATCATGGCCGGCAAGTATGGCCCGCCCGGCGGCGCGCTGCTGTTGTTCCGCAGTTATCCGCGCGTTCCGTTCTACGAGCAAGTTCACGATGATTATCCGTTCTACACGGACACGGGCCGGTTGCATTCCTACAGCGACGACCCCACGGCGCTGGCGTGCGGCGAGAATTTCATCGTCCACCGCGAAGGCCCGGAGGCGACGCCGTATCTGCCGAACGTCATCGTGAGTTCAAACCCGCTCGTGCGCCCGAACGATTATGGCATTCCGCTCGACGCCGAGCATTGGGATGAGCGCACCGTGCGCAACGTGAAGATGAGTTGGGCGGACGCGAAGAACTCGAAGAATTTCCTCTGGGAGAAAGGATTCCAGTTCTACTGCCTGACACCCAAGTCGCGGCACAGTGTCCACTCGTCGTGGGCCAACGTGGACTGGCATCTCATCTGGAACTCGAACTTCGGCGATCAGTATCGCGTGGACAAACGCCTGCCGAACGTCGGCGAGCACCAACTCCACATGAACCCCCAGGCCGCGCGCGACCTCGGCATTGCGGACGGCGATTATGTCTATGTGGACGCGAACCCCGCCGACCGTCCGTATCTCGGCGCGACGCCCAGCGATCCGTTCTACAAGGTGAGCCGGCTCATGCTGCGTCTCACCTTCAACGCCGCGTATCCCTACAACGTCGTGATGATGAAGCACGGCTCGTTCATCGCGACTGAAAAGACGGTGAAGGCCCAGCAGACGCGGCCCGACGGCATGTCGCTCACCGAGGAGGGCTACATCTCGAATTTCCGTTTCGGCTCGCAGCAATCGGTCACGCGCAACTGGCACATGCCGATGCACCAGACCGACACGCTGTTCCACAAATCAAAGGCGTTCATGAGTTTCCTCTTCGGCGGCGAAGCGGACAACCACGCCGTCAACACCGTGCCGAAGGAATGTTTGATCCGCATCACGAAGGCGGAGGACGGCGGCCTCGGCGGCAAAGGCCCGTGGAAACCCGGCACGGAAGGGATGTCGCCTGACGGCGAAGGCAAGCCGATGAAGAAATATCTGGCCGGCGAATTCCTCGGCAGCAAGGGCGCGGCAACGTTTGAATGATCTTATGCCCAAAGACGAATTCGATTTTGAAGACCCGTTTGAGTTGAACGGTATGGCGATGCTCACGCACGAGGACACGACCGACGTCATGGCCGAGTGCTTCATCGAGGAATTCATGCGGTTGGGTTACAACCACAAGCAAGTGCTCGCGCTGTTTTGCAACCCGCATTACCTCGGGCCGAACATCGTGCTGGAGAAACGCGGTTACCAATTCGTGCGCGACAGGATCGCGGAAGTATTCGCGCGCTGGGGTAGAGCGGTGACGTGGCGAGCGGAGAATCCCCTCACCCCGTCCCTCTCCCCTGCCGAAGGGGAGAGGGCGAATCGTACGCCGTCAAACCGCGACCTTGCGGACGCGGATTCCGAGAGCGGCGTCGAGCTTTCAGAGAAACGTCCATTGCTGTTCCCTCCCCCCCTCGGAGGGGGAGAGGGTCAGGGTGAGGGGGCGCGCGGCAAGCCTTCATTCACAGCACTATCACAAGTCATCGAATCGGAAAATTCTTTGACCGACCCAATGGGCGCGCCGATTCCAAAACTGAACGTCTAACACAATTAACCATGAGCAACGTCCTCAACTGGCAACTCGGTCGCGAAATGGATTATCCCTACGACGCGGCGTACCCCGACCAGCAGTTCGCGTTCATCTTCAACATCAACCGCTGCATCGGCTGCCAGAGTTGCACCATGGCGTGCAAGTCCACGTGGACATTCTCGAAGGGCCAGGAATACATGTGGTGGAACAACGTCGAGACCAAACCCTACGGCGGCTACCCGCATCATTGGGACGTGAAAACGCTCGACCTGCTTGAACAAGCCAACCCCGGCGGCCAGAACTGGGGCGGCGTGGCCAAGGATCTCAAGGCACCCTACGGCCAGTTCAACGGTAAAACAGTTTTTGAAGCGGCGAAAAGTTTCATCGGTCCGGAAGGCGCGAACCGCGCGCTCGGTTACCTGCCCACGGATGAGGAATGGTCCGCGCCGAATCGTTACGAAGATCATCCCGTCGGCAACGAAAAGGGAGTGAAGGGCCAATACTTCAAGGGCGGCGAGCTGTTGCCCGAGCACAAGACGTGGTTTTTCTACCTCGCGCGCATCTGCAATCATTGCAGCTATCCCGCGTGCCTCGCCGCCTGTCCGCGCAATGCCATCTACAAGCGCCCCGAGGACGGCATCGTGTTGATTGATCAGGAACGCTGTCGCGGCTACCGCAAGTGCATGGAGGCCTGCCCTTACAAAAAAACTTTTTATCGCGGCACCACCCGCACGAGCGAGAAATGCATCGCCTGCTTCCCGCGCGTCGAGGGCAAGGACCAGGCCGGCGGCGGCCTGCCCATGCAAACGCGCTGCATGGCCGCATGCATCGGCCACATTCGCCTCCAAGGTTTGGTCCAGTTGAACAAGGACGGCACGTGGAAGGAAGACCGCTATAACCCGCTTTACTATTTGATCCACGTCGCCAAAGTCGCGCTGCCGCTCTATCCGCAATTCGGCACCGAACCCAACGGTTACTACATCCCGCCGCGCTGGGTGCCACGGCCTTACCTCAAACAGATGTTCGGCCCGGGCGTGGACGCCGCCATCGACAAATACTCGGCGCCCGACCGTGAACTGCTGGCGGTGCTGCAACTCTTCGGCAAGGACCAGCGGATCTGCTTCCGCTACGAGATCAAGGAAGGCCCGAAAGTATTCGAGACCGAAGTGCGCGGCAAAAAGTTCGCAATGTTTAACGACACCATCATCGGCTACGCGAAGGATGGGACGAAGATCATCGAGACAACCGTCGAAGAACCGCTGCACGTGCGGCCCGAAAAACATGCCAACTCCATCTGAAATCCAAAATCCAAAATCCGAAATCCGAAAGGAAGAGTGGGCCGCGCGCAGCGACACGCCGAAACGCTCAGTGTTTGGAAATTACCGCGACGACGATGCCGGTAGCAGCGAACGTGAGTCCGCTCCATCTGGTCAGGGCCGACTCACGTCGGCTGCTACGAAGGCAGGGCTTCAAAGTTCCATTGACCTTGCCATGGCGCGCGCGTTCACCCACCGCTTTCTCGCCAAAGCCTACGAAGACCCGACGCCGGAGGCGTGGGGTTGGTTGACCCACCCGCAGACCATCGGCGCACTGCGGGTTGCCAACGCCTTTCTCGGCCCGTCGCTATTGCCGAGCGCCGATGCTCTGATCACGTCGCTCGAACACGATGACTTCGATTCGTTTCACTCCGCCTATCTCGCCGCGTTCGGCCATGCAGCGCGCGGTTCCTGTCCGCTAAACGAAATCGAATACGGCGACCTCAAAGCCGACCCGCTCTTCCAGCCGCATCGTCTGGCCGACCTCGCGGCGTTTTACGGCGCGTTCGGCCTCGAAGTTGCGGAGGACGCCGACGAGCGCCACGACCACATCTGCCTCGAACTCGAGTTCATGTGCGTGCTCGCGGCCAAGGAAGCTTACGCGCTCGAGAACCAACTCGACGCCGACGAGCTGGCGCTCTGCCGCGACGCGCAGAAGAAATTTCTCCGCGAACATCTCGGTCGTTGGACACCGGCGTTCGCGCGGAGACTGACCAAGGCCACGGACGATCCCGCGCTCCGCGCCCTGGCGGTCTGCACCCGCACATTTGTCGAGTCCGAGAGCAAGCGCTTCGGCGTAAGCCCCGGCAGCGAGGATTTGTTATTGCGCCCCGTGGACGAAGCCGCCGAGACGATGTGCGCTTCGTGCGGCCTTCACAATCTTCCGCCCGGCGCGCTGGCGGCCACCTGACCCATGCAACTGCGCTACGACGAAGATTTCATCGAGGCCGCCGTGTTCCTTTGCGCGAGCAGCCGGCGCGCACGCGCAACCCCAGGCAGAGACGACCATTCTGAGGCAGGACAAATTCATGTTGCATATGCAACAAGTAGTTGTCCGACCCCTCACCCGCTCCAAATCGCCCGCTTCCATCGCGAACGCGAAAAACTCTACGCCATCCCCGACCCCGACGAGCGTAACGCGGCGTTCTTCCGGCTAAACCTCGAATGGTTCCGTGAATGGGGACTGGAAAAGCGGATCACCGACGTGTTGAAGGAATTCCCACTACTGCCGCAGAAGTTGAGCGTGCTGGCCGTGCGCAAGTCGCGTGGCAGGCAGGACGAAGGCGCGGAGCTTCATGTGAACGAAGCGGGTCAGCGCAGCGGCGTCATGGCGTTGCGGCCGGAGAGTTTGGCGCGTGATGCCGCGTTGAAGGATTATCTGCGCCACGAGTTTACGCATTTGCACGACATGCTCGATCCGGCGTTCGGCTACGTGCCTGTGCTCGATCTGCGGGCACTCAACGGGGCGCAACAGCGCCTGGCTCGCGAACGCTACCGCCTGCTGTGGGACATCACGATTGACGGGCGACTCGTTGCCAGCGGTCACGCACCGATGGCGACACGCGAACAACATGCCGCAGCGTTCGCGCGGGGCTGTTCGTTTTGGCCGGAGGAAAAGCGCGCGGAAATTTTCGATGCGCTCTGGCACAACCACGCGCCGCGCCACGCGGATTTTCTTGCGCTAATTTCGGATCCGCGCGGTTTGCGCGAGGCGCACCAGGCCGCGCCCGGCGCGCCGTGTCCGCTGTGCGGTTTCACCACGTTCGACTGGTCGGCGGGCGAGTCGTTGCCGGCGCGGATCGCGTCGCGGATTATAGCGGAGTTTCCTGGCTGGTCGCCGAAAGCGGGTTTGTGCGGCCGCTGCCGGGAGACGTACGAGGTCGCCGCCGACCCGCGCTTTCAAGTAGTCTGCGGACTGCGGAGTCCGGCGAGTTAGGGATCGTCGCATGATGCGCATTTGCCAACTGTTCATTTCGCCCGGGCACAATTACGTTGGCCATCACGGTCAGCCGCCGGGCACCAATCCGGTCCTGGAGCTGGGACAGGTCGAGTGTGTGGCCGGACGCGGCTTGCGCGGCGACCGTTTCTTCGGGCACCGGGAAGATTACAAAGGGCAGATCACGTTTTTCTCGATGGAGGTATTCGAGGCGTTGCGTCGTGAGTTGTCACTGCCCGACGCCCGACCAGGCGCGGCGCGGCGGAACGTCTTGGTCAGCGGCAGGGACTTGAGCGACTTCATTGGGAAGGAGTTTGAAATCCAAGGCGTGAAGTTTGCCGGCGTGGAGGAATGCAAGCCGTGCCACTGGATGAACTTTGCGCTGGGTCCCGGCGCGGCAGACTGGCTCAAGAGCCGCGGCGGGCTGCGCGCGCGCGTGCTTGGCGATGGTATTCTCCGATGCCACGCGTAAACTACCATCGCCGATGCCACCGCTAACGCAATTCAAACGATTCGACGTGCGCGATTTGTTGCGACGAGGCATCGAACCGTTTCCCGAAATCCGTCGGCGCGTGGACGCGCTCAAGCTTACGGAAGGGTTGATCATTATCGCGCCGTTCCTGCCGTCCCCGCTCATCGAGAAGCTGGGCAGCGAAGGCTTCCTGTCGAAAGTGGAACGCGGTCAGGGTGCGGATTGGATTGTTTACTTTTGGCGCGAAGCTGCTTGAATGGGGCGCATGTCCGCCGCCCTTGCTGAATTCAAACAGACGGCCCTCGTCAATGCGCTGCGAAGCTGCCAGCTTTTTGCCGGATTGCCATTGCCCGACCTGACCCGTCTCGCCGCCATGACGCTGCTCAAGAATCTGGAGAAAGGCGAATATCTGTTCCACGAAGGCGATCCTTCGCACGGGTTCTACATCGTGCAACGCGGCGCGATCAACGTGCATCGCGTCAATGCCGCCGGCAAGGAACAGGTGATCCACGTCTTCCGTGCCGGTGAATCTTTCGCCGAAGCGTCGCTGGCCACGGATAAAGGTTATCCCGCTGAGGCCCGCGCGTTGGAATCGTCGCAAGTCTTGCTGCTTCAGAAGGCGGGCTTCCTGGCGTTGCTGAAGCAGCAGCCGGAACTCGCGCTGCGCATGCTCGGCTCGATGAGCGTGCACCTGCGCGTGCTGGTCGGACAACTCGAAGACCTGACGATGAAGGATGTCGAGACCCGGCTGGCCAACTGGCTCGTCAAGCGTTGTCCGAACCGCGACAGCCAGACGCCGTTCACTTTTGAGTTGAGCATGACCAAGCGCGTGTTGGCGGCCGAACTGGGCACCGTCAGCGAAACCTTTTCCCGCACGCTGGCGAAGTTTCGCGAACAAAAACTTCTGAGCGTGAAAGGCAAATCCGTCACCGTGCTTTGTCCCGCCAGACTCACCGCTTTGCTGCGCCAGAATCTCGGCGAGTAAAAAGCGCTTCCTTTGACCCAAATCAAAGAGCCGCTCACGGTTTGCGCGATCATTGTTCCATGAACGAAAAACCGTTGATCGACATTCAAGAAGAAAAAATCCTGTCACTCCCGACCGAGACCCAATTTGCGCCCAATGGCATCGTCAGCCGCACGCTGATGAAGACCGCCGCGGCGCGGGTCGTTTTGTTCGGTTTTGCCGAAGGACAGGAATTGACCGAGCATACGTCCACCCAACACGCGCTCATCCAGATTTTGTCCGGCGAATGCGAATTCACCCTCGCCGGCAAACCGCACAAGCTGACCGCCGGAGCTTTGCTCTACATGCCGCCCGACCTGCCGCACGCGGTGAAAGCGACCAGGGAATTTTCCATGCTCCTGACGCTGTTCAAATCAGAGGAGTATCTATCCGCCACGACCTTGAAAACTCCCGTGGTGAGATCGCTGCAAGACCAAAGGGTTTGCGCGTAGGCCGGCGGCTGATTCCTACCTCAACAAATCCTGCGCGCCCGTGCTCCGCTGGTTTAATTTCCTTGCTCCGGCAACTTCCGCCGACGAATAATCCGCCCGTTGAACGCAATCCCTGACGGTGCGATCAACGGCGAGTTCCTGGCAATTTTATGATCCTCAAAAAAGGCGAAAAAATCCACGTGATTCATCGGCGACTTTTTGAGAAAGAGCCGCACCGCCACTTTATTGGCGTCGTTGATGAATACGAGAACGGCGTCGCGCGCGTGACCGGCCATGTCTATACGGTCGATGCCGTGCGGTTTGCGTTCGTTCGCCGACCGGAGAAACGGACGCGCATCATCTCGGTTGTCTCGGGTGATCTGCTGGTGAATGTGATTCCGGAGTCCGTTGACCTGGAGAGCATTGTTTACAAGCAGGAAGCCAAATCCGTGCGCGTCACCGATGGCGGCGACTGGTATCTTGACCTCAGCGAATTCACGTGGCGTTAAAAGGCGTTTGCGACCCTCACCGGATCAACCGCCCTCCGCTCAAATCTCCCGAACAACAGCCGCAGGCTGTTCATTACCACGATCACCGTGCTCCCTTCGTGTCCGACCACGCCCACCGTCAGCGGAATGGCGCCGAACATCGCGAAGGAGACCAGCACCGCCACTGTGCCCAGCGACACCACCAGGTTTTGCCGGATGATGGCCCGGGCGCGTTGGCTGAGCCGGAACGCCGCCAGAAAATTTTCCAGCCGGTCATGCATCAGCACAACCTCCGACTGCTCAAGCGCGGCATCCGAGCCGCGCGCGCCCATCGCCACGCCGACGTGCGCCGCGGCCAGACTCGGGGCGTCGTTCACCCCGTCGCCGACCATCGCCACTTTGTCTCCAGCTTGAGTGAATGCACCGATGACCTCGACTTTCTGTTCCGGCTTCAACTCAGCGCGCACGTCGTCGAGGCCAAGCTGGCGTTTCAGATGGTCGCCCGTGGCCTGCCGGTCGCCGGTCAAAACGACGCTGCGCAGACCGAGTTGTCGCAATTGTTCCACCACGGCGCGCGCTTGCGGGCGGATATCGTCGCGCAACAAAACCCGGCCGACCAAACCGTCCCGCGCCAGCCACACCTCGGAAAAACCAGGTTCGGTCGGCGGCACGTGGCGGATGATGGCGGCCTGTGGCCCTTGCGCAAGCCATTCCCGGCGTCCAAGCAAAACACGCTGCTCGCCGTGCAGAGCTTTCACGCCGAGGCCCGTGACCGATTCGAACCGGGTCAATTCGACCGCGGCAAGCTGTTGATGTTTTCCATGGCGAGTGATGGCGCGAGCCAGTGGATGGGCCGAAAGCCGTTCCAAGGAATAAGCCAGTTGCGCGATCTCCTGCTCCTGGCCCGGCGGAAAACTTTCGACGCGCTCCACCTTCAACTCGCCGGTGGTCAGCGTGCCGGTTTTGTCGAGCGCGACGACGTTGACCTCCGCCAGTTTTTCCACCGCGGCGCCGCCGCGAAAAAGAATTCCGCGCCGCGCACCCCACGCAATCGCCGCGAGCACGGCGGACGGGATGGAAAGCACCAAAGCGCAGGGTGATGCGACGACCAGCAACGTCATGGTGTGGTAAAAAGCGCTTTGCCTGGAGGCCGTCGCCGTGAATGGACTCAACCCCAAGCCCAGCCACCAGATAAAAAACATCACCAACGAAAGCGCCAATACCAGGTACGTATAAACCGTTCCGAACTTGTCCGTGAACCGTTGCGCGGGCGCCTTCTGGTGTTGGGCCTCCTGGATCAACCGGATTATTTTTTGCAAAGAACTTTCGGCCGCGGGCCGCAACACGGACGCTTCGACGGCGCCCCAAAGGTTGAGCGTGCCAGCCAGAACACTGTCGCCTACGCCTTTCTCCACGGGCGTGGCTTCGCCGGTGAGGTTCGACTCGTCGGCGGCAGTCTGGCCTTTGACCAGTTCCGCATCGACGGGAAACTGCGCGCCCGGCTTGAGGAGCAGGCGCATTCCGGGCCGCAATTGTTCCACCGGCACTTCTCGTTCGCGGCCTCGTTCGTCCACCACGATGGCGACCTTGGGCGCGGCTTTGAAGAGCGAACGAATTTCGCGTTGCGTCCGGCCCAGCGCGAAGTGTTCCAACGCGCCGGAGAGGGAGAACAGGAACAACAGCATCGCGCCTTCTCCCCACGCGCCAATGCTCGCGCTGCCAACGGCCACGGCCAACATGAGGAAATGAACATCGATGGTGCTTTTTTTGAGACGCGCCCAGACTTCCTCGACGGTAAACCAGGCACCTGCCACATAGGCGAACGCGTATAGAATTCTCGTGATCCAGCCTGCGCCAGCGAAGTAAGCGCCAAGCCCAAACACGCCGCACAAGATGGCGGCGGCCAGTTGAGGTTTCCATTCGTCAATATGTTCTGCGTGTTCGAGGAATTCAACGTCCCGTTGCACCATCTTGGGCCAGGGAATATCGCGCCAACGCCAGAACGTCGGCGCTGTGGGACAGGTCACGCGCGCAATCGTCGTCGTGTCACCGTCATGGCGGATGGCGATTTTCTCACGCTCCTGCGGTGAGAGCGGTGTGTCACAAGTCTGGCAGTCGCCTTCGCCGGCGAGCAGATGGCAATGATGGCTCACATCGGCTTCCTGCCCTTTTCGGATCGTCGTGGTGATGCGTTCGGTGAGTCTGGGCACGTCTGCTCTTCCCAACGTGGCGACCGAAATCGTCTGGCGCGCCCGATTAATTGTCACGGCTTCCAACGTCGGCTCGGTGGCCAGTGCGTCTGCCACGGAACGGGCGAGGCACTTGGGCGTTTCCGAATCCCGCGGCGCTTCAGTTTGAGACGGCAAGCTCATAGATCACTTTCAAAAGCATAACACACACCGTCTCTACGCCGCGATTGCAAACTGGCATCGGGTTGGGAAACAATGTTGCGATGGTTTTGGTTTCCAGTGATTGGGCCGGGGCTAAATGAATTCATGCGCGTGCTCGCGCACGATGAGGACGGGACAAGGCGCGTAGCGCACAACATGTTCGGTGGTGCTGCCGAGGAGGACGCGCTTGAATCCCGTCCGGCCGTGGGTGGAAATAATGATTAAATCTGCCCGCCGTTTCTTGGCGGCATCCACGATGACACTTCCGGGATGGCCGGTTTCGATCACCGTTTTGACCGGGCAACTTTTTCGAACGGAACTGGCCAGCCTGCCAAGTTGTCGTTCGCCGGCCCGTCGCGTCTCTTCCATCAACTCGGGATAATCAAAGGCCGAATATTCACTGCTGGTGGTGTAATAGTTGACGTGCACCACGTGCAGCAGAGTAATGGCGGCCTGGAACTGCCGGGCAAACGGAAGGGCATAGTCAAGCGCCTTCCGCGAGCACTCCGAAAAATCGACCGGCACCAGTATGCTCGCGAGTTGGAAAGCCGGTCCAGGCCGCGTTTTGCCGGCCATGCGCGGCGTTTTTCCAGCCCCTGTCCGGGGCGGCGTTTTCCTGGCTTTGGTTTTCATAACACTTTTGGCCCACCGGCGGCTCGTTAAACAAAATCATGTTCCTGTTCGCGCACCGTCAACACCGGGCAGGGTGCCTGTCGCACCACGCGTTCGGCCGTGCTGCCCAGGAAGGCGTGTTTTAGTCCCGTGTACCCGTGCGTGGCAATGATGATGAGATCAATGTCCCACTCTTTGGCGGTGTGGATGATCTCGGCGTATGGCCTGCCGATGCGAACGATGGGATCGGCGGCGATCTTCGGATTGATTTCCGTTCGGCACAATGCCGCAAGTTGTTTCCGCGCCGTCGCCACCAGTTCCATGTTCACCTGTTCCATTTCAGCGGGCACCAGTATATCAAAATAGTTTTCCGGATAAACCCGCGGCTCGACCACGTGCAGGAGGATGAGCCTGGCATCGTATTTCTCCGCAAACGGCAACGCATAGCGCAGAGCCTTCAGCGAATAGTCAGAATAATCAATCGGCACCAGGATGTTCTTCAATTGGAATGACGGCGCTGCCGCCGAGGCTTTGGCGGCACCTGCCTGGAGCAGTTGATCGTCCCGACGATTCAACTCGAAGCGCACTTGTCCCGGTCTGGAGGTGGGTTTGATCTTCATAATGGTTCCTTTCCGGTGGCAGTCTTGCTTAACTGAATTCGTGCTCCGGTTCGCGCACCACGAGTACCGGGCAGGGTGCGTGACACACGACCTTCTCCGCGGTGCTGCCCAGTAAAACGTGCTTCAGACCCGTGTGACCGCGCGTCGCGATGACGATCAGATCGATGTCTTGAGTGCTCGCGAGCGTTGCGATCTCCAGGAATGCTTTGCCGACGCGGACGTGCGGCAGCACCGGTATGAGTCTCTTGATGGCTTTCTTGGACAGGGAAATCAGACGGTCTCGCGCGATTTCGGTCATTCTTGCTTCGGGGATTGCGAGCGGCAGATTCTCGAGATCATTGGCAAAGGAGGCCTGCTCCACCACATGCACCAGGCAAATCGTGGCACCGAACTGTTCGGCCAGCGGCACGGCATATTGCAATGCTCTAACCGAGGCCTTGGAAAAATCGATTGGCACCAGGATTCGCTTTAATTTCAGAGCCAATCGGGCTGGATCGACCTCGCTGCAGGCGTCCACTGACGTTGTGGACATAATAGGCTTTAGGAGATCGGCCCTTGATCGTGAGCGCCTTTTCACAGAGTTCGTTTTCATACGCTTGGGTTGCGCTTGGTTTTTCCAGGTGAGTCTAAGCTGGCCATGCCGTTCTGCCGCACAGCGATTGTCAAAAACTCAACGTTTATTGCCCGTGGCAACTTCCAATCTGGCAAGAATTGCAAAGCCTTTACCAATTCAAGTAAAGCCTTCGACTTGTTCGCTCAGTACGATGGGTGCAGCAAATGAGATTATTCTTTGGCCAAAGTCGGGACATCACTCGCACCCGATTACCGGTGAGGGCAACCGAATTATGCAAACGCTGGAATCCATCATCGCTGAACTCCCTTTCTTGAAAGGTTTGAGTTCAAAGCATCGCCAGATCTTGGCCGACAACGCCATGCAATCGCAGTTCAAAGCCGGTGAATTGATCTTTCGCGAGGGTGATCCCGCCAATCGTTTCTATCTGATCCAGCAGGGTCAGGTGGGCTTGGAATCCTCCCCAAAAGACCGCCCTGCCGTGCGGATCGAAACCATCGGTGCGGGCGACGTGCTGGGCTGGTCCTGGCTTTTCCCGCCTTATTACTGGCACTTCGACGCGCGCGCACTGGAACCAACCACCGCGATCTTTTTCTATGGCACCCGGTTGCGCGAAGAATGTGAAAAGGACCATGATCTAGGCTATGAGTTGATGAAACGCATGGCGGGGGTGGTGCTGCAACGATTGCAGGCGACCCGGCTGCAACTGCTCGAAGTCAGACACTGAACTGATAACCGCAATGGCCTTTTGGACGGCCGGGAACTGGAAGCACAAACGTTCGTGGAATGATCCCGGCGACTATGCGATCTGAATGTTCGCGTCATCCTCCAATAAGGGTTTTCCTTATCTGACTTGGCCGCTTTCCCCTAAACGAGAATCAGGGACGGCCCCAATTGTCGTAAATCGTGCCTTCTCCTATTTTGTTGCTACCAAAACAAATTTGGTGACGTGCCGAACAGAAAGCGACAAATATGAACGATAACAAAAATTTAATCGAAGCCCTGACCACCTCGCAAATCTACCAGGACTACGAACGTGCTTTCAGCGAAGCCACCGGGCTCCCCGTTTCCCTGCAGCCGCTGGAGTCGTGGCAACTGCCGCACCACGACCGGCGGAAGGAAAATCCGTTCTGCGGGATGATGGCGCAAAACAGCCGCTCCTGCGCCGCCTGCCTGCAAGTGCAGCAGAAACTCACCGAAACCGCCACCCGCGAAGCGCAATCTGTCACCTGCACCCTGGGCTTGTGCGACACCGCTGTGCCGGTTCGAACCGGGGATCGCCTGATTGGTTTTTTGAAAACCGGCCAGGTCTTCCGCAAGAAGCCGACGGAGGCGCAATTTGAGCGCACCGCCAAGCTCGTCGCCGACTGGGGCGTGCCGACAAAATCAAATGACCTCAGGGCCGCTTATTTTGATACGCGCGTGCTGCCGGCCAAACAACATGAATCGGTGGTCAGGCTGCTCAGCATTTTTGCCCAACACCTCTCCATGGTGAGCAACCAACTCATCGTCAAGCAGGAAAACGCCGAGCCGCCCATGATTACTCGCGCCAAGGCTTACATTAACGAAAACCAAACCGAAGACCTCTCACTGGGCATGGTGGCCAAAGCCGTCAACGCCAGTTCCTACTATTTCTGCAAGATGTTCAAGAAGGCGACGGGCATCAACTTCACCGATTACCTCTCGCGCGTGCGCATCGAGAAAGCCAAGAACCTTTTGTTGAATCCAAATCTGCGCGTCAGCGAAATCGCCTACGAAGTGGGCTTCCAATCTCTCACCCATTTCAACCGCGTTTTCAAAAAAATCCTCGGCCAGTCGCCCACGGAATATCGCGGACAACTCCCCGCCTCGTGAACCGTCGCGTCACTCGGACGTTTTTCAGGTGTCTCGGTCACCGGATTTGTTATACTCCGGTCGATGAAAGAGTACGTTCGTCTGACCAAAGCCGCTTTGATTGAACGGCTGAAAGCGCTCGAAGAAATGGCCGTCGCCAACGAACTGCAACAAATCCAACGCTCGACCGAACGCAAACAGACGCAAGCCGCATTGCGAGACAGCGAGTCGCGGCTGCGCGCCATCCTCGACACCGCCGTGGAAGGCATCATCACCATCGACGAGCACGGAAGCATCGAGTCCTTCAACCCGGCGGCCGAGCGGATTTTTGGCTATTCGTCGGAAGAAATCATCGGCCAAAACGTCAGTCATCTCATGCCGGCCCCGTACCGGCAGGAACACGATGCTTACATCGCCAACTACCTGCGGACCGGCAGAGCGAAAATCATCGGCATCGGTCGCGAAGTGGTGGGCCGACGCAAGGATGGAACCATTTTTCCAATGGACCTGGCCGTCAGTGAAGTCCGGCTCGCCGACCGCCGCCTGTTCACCGGATTCGTCCGCGACATCACGGAGCGCAAACGGTTGGAGCAGGAGATTCTTGAAATCAGCGGTCACGAACAGCGGCGCATCGGCCAGGACCTGCACGACGGTTTGTGCCAGCAACTCGCGGGGATAGAATTATTGAGTCAGGTGCTGGAGCAAAAACTCGAAGTCAAATCTCCAACTGAAGCCGCCCGGGCCGCTGAAATCGCCCGGCACGTTCGCCAAGCCATCACGCACACTCGCAACCTGGCTCGCGGACTTTCGCCGGTTGAGCTTGAGGCCAACGGCCTCAGCTCCGCCTTGCTCGAGTTGGCGTCGAATGTGGAGAAACTGTTCAAGGTTGATTGCGGTTTCCAGGGCGACGAATCCGTCCTCGTGCCGAACAATTCTGTGGCCACACATGTCTATCGCATCGCCCAGGAAGCCATCAACAACGCCATCAAACACGGCAAGGCACGTAATATCTTGATCACCTTGAAGCCGGTGGATGGCAACATCTGCCTGACGGTGGCCGACGACGGCATTGGTTTTTCCAAAGAATCAACGCAAAGCACGGGTATGGGCCTCCAGATCATGAACTATCGCGCCGGCATGATCGGCGCTTCATTGGAAATCCGCCGCGCCAACGGCCGGGGCACCACTGTCACCTGCTCTTTCAGGCAACCTTTATGACGACTGCCAAGAAAGCCGCTTCCGCAAGCAACAGGAAGCGCATCCTCATCGTGGATGACCATCCGATGATGCGTCAGGGGCTGGCCCAGCTCATCGGTGAGGAAGCGGACCTGACGATTTGCGGCGAGGCGGAGAAAGCCAGTCAGGCGCTCGAAGGGATTGGCAGGTTGAAACCGGATCTGGTATTGGCGGACATCTCGTTGCCCGACAAAAGCGGCTTGGAGTTGATCAAAGACATGCAGGCCATCAAACCCGGCCTCGCCGTGCTCGTCATCTCGATGCACGATGAATCGCTCTACGCCGAACGCGTCCTCCGAGCCGGCGGACGCGGCTACATCATGAAACAGGAGGGCGGCAAGAAATTGATGGCCGCCATCCGCCAGGTGTTGGACGGGAAGATTTATGTGAGCGAAAACATCTCGGCCCGGATACTGGAAAACCTGTCCGGTCGCCACATTTCGGGCGACGGCACGCCGGTTGATAAACTCTCCGATCGCGAATTGGAAGTCTTTCAACTCATCGGCGAAGGAAAAGGCACCCGGGAAATCGCCGCGCAACTCCATCTGAGTATCAAAACCGTCGAAGTCCATCGCGCGCACATCAAGGAAAAACTTTCCCTCAAGACGGCCCCAGAACTCGTTCGCTCGGCCGTGCGTTGGGTGGAAACCCAGCAAAAAGTCTAGCGAGTAGAATTGGCGTTTGGCACCAAAACGGCGGCGCCGTGAATTTTCCCCTCCCGCAATCGAGACAATACCTCGTTGGCTTGAGCGAGTGGAAAGGTTTCAACTTCCGTTTGCACTGGCACGCGAGGCGCCAATGCCAGAAACTCCTCGCCATCCCGACGGGTCAGATTCGCGACGGAGCAAACACTGCGCTCCTCCCAAAGAATTTCATAGGGAAACGACGGCACATCACTCATGTGAATGCCGCCGCAAACCACCGCGCCGCCCTTCCGGACGGCTCTGAGTGCTTGCGGGATCAGCGCGCCGACGGGAGCGAAAATAATCACCGCATCCAATTGCTCCGGCGGCAGCGTGTCGGACCCGCTGGCCCAGACTGCGCCAAGTTTCTTCGCAAACCGTTGCGCCTCCTGATCTCCCGGCCGCGTGAACGCAAATACTTGCCGTCCTTGATAGCGCGCCACTTGCGCCACGATGTGCGCCGCCGCGCCAAATCCATAGATTCCCAGTCGTCGCGCCTCGCCCGCCTTGACGAGTGACCGATACCCGATGAGTCCAGCGCACATCAACGGTGCTGCCTCTGCATCGGAGTAAATTTCCGGAATTGGAAAACAAAAGCGCGCATCCGCAACCGTGTATTCGGAATACCCGCCATCCAGCGTGTATCCGGTGAAGCGCGCTGCATCACAAAGATTTTCTCGTTGCGTCTGGCAGAACCCGCACGCACCGCAAGTCCAGCCCAGCCACGGAACACCCACTCGATCACCCACTGCAAAACGTCCGGCACCCTCGCCTGCTTTGCTCACCGTCCCGATGATCTCGTGTCCCGGCACCAGCGGCAATTTCGGATGCGGCAGTTCACCATCGACAACATGCAAATCTGTGCGACACACTGCGCAGGCGTGAACACGGACGAGGACTTGTCCCTTGCCGGGTTCGGGCACAGGTATTTCGGCTTCGCGGAGCGGCTGCCGTGCAGCATCCAGAACCATGGCTCGCATAATCGATTCAGCCCGACTATCGCACATCCCAAGGAACGCGGCGAAATCCCAAAGCGTTGGCGCTGCGCCGCACCTGTCACTTTCAAGTCACTTGACCAGACGTCGAAGGCTGGGAAACACGCCCCATCGCCAGAAGAATGCCGTGCAGGAGCGCGTGCGGATTCGGTGGGCAACCGGGGATATAAACGTCAACGGGCAAGACCGCATCCACAGCGCCGACGGTTGCGTAGTTTTGGCCGAAGATGCCGCCGCTGCATCCGCACGCCCCGACGGCTACCACCAGCCGCGGATCGGGCATGGCGTTGTGCGTTTTCCGCAACGCCAATTCCAGGTTCCGCGTCACAGGGCCGGTTACCAGCAGCATGTCCGCGTGGCGCGGCGACGCGACGAAGTGAATGCCAAAACGCTCGATGTCGTAAACCGGACTGTTGAGGCCAACAATCTCCACCTCGCAACCATTGCACGAACCGGCATCTACTTCGCGGATATGCAGCGAGCGGCCAAAGATCTTGTCCGCACGTAGCTTGATTTGTTCTCCGATGACTTCCAGCGATTCACGTTGTGAGGCCGACAGTTGACCGTGTTGGGTTTTCTCAGTTGTCGGTGGTGAAACGAGACGGTCATGTGTTCCGTCGGGCCGGAGGCTGTAACTTGCGCTCGTCATCAAATCGTTCCGGCTCCGTGCGGCGCATTCGCAGACGTTTGTCATGCGAATGGCTTTGTCCACGTCCGCGCACAGGCCGCAGAAGATGCACCGGGCCAGATCAAGGCTGGCCGTGCGCGCAACGGCAGTGTCCTTGAAATCGATCGCGCCGGTCGGGCAAATCGTGGCGGCGGGGCGGGCATCTTTCCAGTTCGCCCAATCAATCTCCGGGCGTCCGCGCGCGCGGATGGAAACTTCCGGCGGCGTGGCCGGGTAACTTGTGGTGACGACACCAGTGCCAAGACTTTTGCGAAGGATTTCAAACATAGGTCAATAGAGGTGACGGCAGTAAATCACCGCAGCGAAAGCATGCAAAGCAGGTGTCGTCGGTCGCGAAGCGTTTGGAATGCGCCGACTTGTCGGCGCTTTCGACGCTGATGACATCTGAAACGCCGAGGATTGAACAACACGTAGCGCCTTACGAGAGCGGTGACAAGTCACCGCACTCCATACGCTGGCGCGAGATTCCCTAGACCTCGAATGACCGGAAGCCTCAGTTCGCACTCTACTTGGCTGGATAAATCGCCGACTCATCGATCAGTCCCTGAATACGAAAGGTTGAAACTTTTGTTCACGACCGGGAAATCCGGAATGATATTGCCGAGGATCGCCTCGCTCATCGCCGGCCAGTTTTGCAGCGAAGGATCTTTGACCTTGCAGCGTGCCAGCCGGTTGCCGGGCGCGGTTCGAATCCAATGAAAAATCTCCCCGCGCCAGCCTTCCACGTAGCCGAGCGCTACGCTGTCGGCGGGCAACTCGCCGAGTTCGACGCTCAGCGGGCCGTTCGGCAACCTGGCCGTGAATTGTTCAATCAACGAAAGCGACTCGCGTACTTCGTCGATCCGCACCTGCATCCGATGTTCCACGTCGCCGACCTGATAGACGGGCACGTGGACTTTAACCTGATCGTAAGCCGCGTGCGGAAAGTCGCGGCGCAAATCGTGGTCGAATCCGGAAGCGCGGCCTGCGATGCCGACCACGCCAAGGTCGCGCGCGACTTCGGGTTTGAGCACACCGGCGTGTTCCAGCCGATCGAGTGTCGAGGACGAACCTTCAATGAGTTTCACCAGTGACTCGAACTCGGGTTTCAATTCCGCGACAAGTTGCGCGAGCGTCTTGAGTTGGTCGTGGTCCCAATCGAAGCGCACGCCGCCCAAACAGGCCATGCCGCGCAAGAGCCGGTTGCCGGTGAGGGTTTCGTTGACGCGCAACACGCGTTCCTTGAGTCGCATCGCGTGCATGTGGGCGGTCACGAAAGCCACGTCCGTGCAAATCGCGCCGATGTCGGCGATGTGGTTGTAGAGGCGCTCCAGTTCCAGGCAAATCGAGCGCAACACGCGCGCGCGCGGCGGAACTTCTACTCCGGCAAGGCGCTCGACCGCATGGCAAAATGCCGTAGCGTGCGCGAAGCCCGAGTCGCCGGAAATACTCTCGGCTAGACGCACGCAATGTTGGACGGGCAGGTTCTCAAAAAGTTTCTCCGTCGCTTTGTGCGTGTAGAAAAGCCGGATTTGCAGATAGAGGACCGGCTCGCCCGCGACACTGAACCGGAAATGTCCCGGCTCGATGATGCCCGCATGCACCGGACCGACCGGCACCTGAAACACGCCTTCACCCTCCACCGTGCGGAAATGGTGTCGCTCGCCCTCGAACGGCGGGAGCTTCGTGCGCAGTTCAAAATTCTTGCGGAGCGGATAGACTTCCGGCCAGTCGTCGTGCAATGCGCATCGGCGTGGGTTTGGGTGACCGATCAGTTTCAAGCCGAAGAGGTCCTGGATTTCGCGCTCCTGCCAGTTGACGGACGGCAAGGCGTTCGTAAGCGAAGTGAATTCAGGTTGTTCGGGCGACACCGGCACACGCAAGGTGATGAAACTGTGCGCCGCGTCGAGCGCGAAAACATAATACAGGTGAAACACGCCGTCGCTGGGCCGGGCATCGTCGGCAAACAGGCTCACCAGACGCGCCTTCCACTTGCGATACAGATGCGCGCAGAAGCCCGCGACCAGATCCATTTTGGCGTGAACATAAACCTCGTTGGCGCGCGGCGAGACCACGGCGTTGAGCCGTTCGCCGAAGCGTTGTTTGACTTCGTTCAAGATGGGTTGGAGTGAGGAAAGGACATTCATGATGTTACGAATTCGCAATGCCTGGCGCTGTCGCGAAGCGTTTGGAGTGCGCGGACTTGTCGGCGCTTTCAGTCGGGCGCAATCGGTGCGCTGCGGTATTTTCGGGGCGTTCTTGCCGCACGGAAAGCGGCGACAAGTCACCGCAGTCCAGACGCTGACGCGCGGTTCGCGAGCACCATGCGAACCCCATTTGCTCGGTGCTTGAGTTCATGGCGAACCTCCGACGATCTGTGCGGTCCGTTGCACAAGTTGATGGAGCGGCCCCGGCAGCCACCAACCCAGCGTGATGATCGGCACGGCCACCAGCACCATCGCGCCCAGTTTCCACGGACATTCAACAGCCACACTGGGTGCGTCGTGTCGCGGTGCGCCAAGATTCATCTTCGCCATGTGCACGAGGAAGCCGGTGAATATGGTCACCACACCCGCGATGAACAGGAACGCCAATCCGCTCCGGTCCGCCGCCAGCGCCGCGCTCAGGGCAATGAACTCGCTTTGGAAAATACTGAGCGGGGGCGTGCCGGTTACGGCCAGCGTCGCCATCAGGAACAGCCCGCCCGTCCAAGGCAACGTGCGCATCACGCCGGTGACATTCCGGAAGTAAGGCGTCGCATAATGTTGCTGGACATTGCCGGCGCAGAAGAACATGAGGGGCTTGGTCACGGCGTGAAAGAGCATGTGCAACGAGACACCCAGCGCGCCGAGTTTGCCGCCGAAGCCCAGCGCCGCCACCATGATACCCGCGTGGTCAATGCTCGAATAAGCCAGGATGCGACGAAAATTCCGTTGCGTGAGAATGAACGGCGCAGCGACGAGAATCGAAGAGACGCCGAATCCCGCCAGTAATTTGCCAGGGAACTCGTGGCCCAGACATTTCTCCGCCAGCACATCGAAACGGATGATGCCGTAGAGAGCGCAGTTGATGAAGCCCGCGCCGAGCAACGCCGCGCTCGGCACTGGTGCTTCGGCGTAGGCGTCGGGTTTCCACGTGTGCATGGGCGCAAGGCCGGCCTTGGTGCCGTAGCCCAGCAGCACGAGAATGAACGCCAGCCGCATCGCCCGCTGGTCGAATTTTTCCGCGACTTGCACCAGGACACTCCAGTTCATGCCCTGATGTGTGTCCACTCCGAGCACATCGACTGCGGAATAATATGTGATGACGGTGCCGAACAAGGCGAGCGAAATGCCGACGCTGCCGATGATGATGTATTTCCAACCCGCTTCGAAAGAAGTCTTCTGATTGTAGAACGTCACGAGCAACACTGACGCCAGCGTGGTGCTCTCGATGGCGACCCACATCACGCCGAGGTTGTCGGCCAACGGCACGAGCAGCATCGACGCGACGAACAGCGGCGTGAGCACGTAATAACGTCGCAACTGCGCTTCCGTGATGCGGCCCGCACGCACGTCCTCGCGCAAATAGCCGACGGCATAGATCGCGCAGGCTAGTGCGACGAACACTGTGAGGCCAATCACCAAGGCGCTCAGAGCGTCGGCGCGCAGGAAACCACCGAGGGCTGAAACTGCGCCGTGTTGCAACACATCCGCGCCCACCAAGAACGCGAGCGGGACGAGCAGCAGGAAGGCGAGCAGGTTCGACCGCTCCCACCAAACGCGCGTGCTGGTCACCAGACAAAGCAGACCGCCACAAACTGGAATGAGCAGGAGAAGCGGAAGTGTCATGGTTTCCCTCCAATGATTCCCGCCGCTTGGCGCATCAATTCGAGCAGCGGCCCCGGTAGCCACACGCTGAAAACCAATAACGCGCCAAGCAGCAGCGCCATCGCTGCCAGTCCGTCGGTTGGGCGCGCGTCGCTGGTGCGCTCGCGCTGCCGCGCACCCAGCAGGATGCGCGTGAGCTGTTGCAGGATGCCGCAGAAACACGCAATGAGCGCCACCAGCACGAGCACGCTCACAGCCACTTTGCCTGCTGCGATGCCCCCGCTGATTACGGTGAGTTCGCTGAAGAACAAGCCGAAGGGTGGCAGGCCCGCCGCCGCCATGGCGGCCAGCCCCATCAACAACACCGTCACCGGGAGCACCTTCACCACGCCCGATCCGATGAGGCGGAATTCCAGAGTGTGAAAAGTTTGATGGATGTTACCCGCGGCGAAAAACAGCACCGGCTTGGTCAGCGCGTGATAGCCCATGTGAAGCAGCGCGCCAAAGATGGTCACGGACGTGTTCATGGCGATGCCGACACAAATGAGGCCGACGTGTTCGAGACTCGAATAAGCCAGCATCCGCTTGAGATTTCGTTGCACGAGGATGAACGGCGCTGCCAGAAACATGGAGAACAGTCCGAAACCGAGCAGCAGGTGACGACTGAACGCGGAGTCAACGCATGCCGTGGTCAGAATGTGAAATCGCAGCAGCGCATAGAGCGCGATCTTCAGCGACACCCCGGAGAGCATGGCGCTGGTGGGTGAAGGCGCTTCGCTGTGCGCGTCGGGCAGCCAGGTGTGCATGGGCGCCAGACCGGCCTTGGTGCCGTAACCGACGAGCGCGAAGGCGAAGGCCAATTTCACCAGCCGGGGGTCAAGTTCATGCGCCACGCTCATCAGGTGCGACCAGTTGAAGCTGGGCAACCGTTCGGTTTGGTCTTTGCTGGCGGCGGCGTAGAGCAGCACCGTGCCGAACAACGCCAGCGCCAGTCCCAGGCCGCCGAGCATGACGTATTTCCACGCTGCTTCCAACGAGGTGCGGCGATTGTAGAGCGCCACCAACAACACCGACGTCAGCGCCGTGCCTTCCACCGCCGCCCACATGACGCCGAGATTGTTCGCCAGCACGACGAGGAACATCCCGGCCGCAAACAACGGCGTGAGCACGAAGAATTCACGCACCCGGCCCGTCGTGACAACGTTGGCGGCGAGGTCACGCTGAAAGTAACGCCCGGCGTAAAGCGACGTCGCCAGCGACACCACCGAGATAAGCAATACCATGAACGCGCTCAATGCATCGGCGCGAAAAAACGCATTCCACTCATTGACCTCATCACGCGCCAGCACTTCGAGGATCAGACACACGCCCAGCACCAGCGTTGCTGCGAACGCGAGCACGTTCAGCCCTTGCATCGCCCGCCGTGACCGAACCAGCAGACAAAGCAGGCCAGCGGAAAGCGGAACGATGAGAATCGGCGCAAGCAAGCTCATTTCATCCCTTCAACTGGTTGAGCTTGCTGGTGTCCATCGAAGCGAAACTTTCGCGGATGCGATAGACCAAGATGCCCAGCACCATCACCGCCACCATCACGTCGAAGAAAATTCCCAGCTCGACCACCAGCGGCATGCCGTAGCTGGTGAGTGCCACGGCCGCGAGCATCACGCCGTTTTCGATCGTGAGCAGCGCGAGGACCTGCGTGATGGCTTTGCGGCGGTTGATCATAAGGAAGAAGCCGGTGAGCAGGAGCGTGATGGCAACGGCCAGCGTGTTGTTGCCCAACCGTTCGAGCGAGGTGAACGGGCGCGCGACGACGTAGCCGAGCAAGGTGAGTCCACCGCAAACAAGCATCGAGGCGGGCGCATTGAGGAGCGGTTCGATTTCCTGGTGGATTTGAATGCGGCGCACCAGGCGGTTCAACAGCCAGGGCAGGAACAAGACTTTGCCGATGAACGTGAGCACGGCGACAATGTAAACATGCCCGGCGTGATGCGCGTAAGCAACAACGGTGGCGATGCCCGCGAGCAACAACGACTGGATGGCGAACAGCCGGATGTTCGTGAACAACATGCGCTGCACGACCATGAGCAGTTGCACCACGAGCATGAGCGCCGCCATGAGCGTGACGAGTTGCGAGCTGATTTCAATGGTTGAAAGTAGGTTCATGGTCGAGTGTTGATTATCATGTCGTCACGAAACAATGGGAAGGCTGGCACACGCGAAGCGTTTGGAGTGCTCCGACTTGTCGGCGCTGTTAAGCGTGCGTGATGAGCGAAGCGCAGGGAACACAGTTGGGAATCGTTCGCCAAACGAAAGCGATGACAAGTCAGCGCACTCCAAACGCTCGCGCGCGGACGATTGTGCCTGCCCGCGATTCGCGTTGGCAGCGCCGATTGACGGTATTTGCGTCGGGTTCATGTTCATTGAAATAGAAATGTGGACAGCAACGCGAGCGTCGCGAGCACAAACGCGGCGCTCAACAGGTCGGGCACGCGGAACAGACGCAGCTTGGCGTTGGTCGTTTCGACCAGCACAACTGCCGCCGAGAGCGCCAGCAGTTTCAATCCGTAGAGCAACAGGCTCAGACCCAGCGCAGCAGGCGTTGCTTCACTCGCGATGCCGATTGGGAAAAAGACGTTCACGAGCAGCGTCATCAACACGAGTTGTTTGATCGACGCGCCCCATTCCATGAACGCGAGGTAGCGGCCGGAGTATTCGAGCAGCATCGCTTCGTGGATCATCGTTAACTCAAGGTGAGTGGCCGGATTATCAACGGGAATGCGACCGGTCTCAGCCAGCAGCACGATGAACAGGGCGGCGAATGCCAGCGCGTGCGTCGGGTTGAGCAGCTTCCATGTCGGCCCTTGCGTGGCTTGCACGATCTGGCTCAGGTCGGTGGACCCGGCAGTGATGGCGACGGTGAAAATCGAAAGCATCATCGCCGGCTCGGCGATGGCCGAGAGCGTCATCTCGCGACTGCTGCCCATGCCGCCGAAGGCACTGCCAGGATCGAGTCCGGCCAGTGCGAGAGCGAAGCGCCCGAGCGCGAGCAAGCCGATGACCGCGAGCGCGCCGCCGAACAGGCTCAATGGCGCTTGCGTGGTCAACATCGGCACCATCAGACCCACGAGCAGCGACGTGATGAACACGGCATAAGGCGCAAACGAAAACACCCAAGAGGCGTGCTCGGAAATCACCATGTCCTTGCGCAGAAATTTCAGCACATCGGAGTAAACCTGCCAGATTCGTGGGCCGCGACGGTTTTGCAGTTTGGCCTTCCAGTTCTTGATGACACCGCTCACCAGCGGCGCGAGCAGGAGCAGCAGAGCCGTTTGCAACAGCAGAGCGAGCGGGTCGAGGTTCATAACGCAAACAAGAGCAGAAGCAAAAGCGTGACGAAAATGTAGATAAGATAAGCCTGAAGGCTGCCGGCTTGCAGGGCGCGCATCCGGCGGGAGACGCGCAGGACGAGCCGGTTCAGCGGGCGGTAGATGCGCGTTTGAAAGACTTCCTCCACGTGGCTCTCAAATCGAATCGTCTTGGCAAAGTAGGGCGAGAAGTCGTAATCGCGTTGCACGTCGCGACGCGGCCGAAAGAGCGCCTTGAAAACCATTCGAATCGGTTTTGAAAATCCAGTGGCCGTGTATTCCATCTGCGGCGTTAATCCGGGCTGACCGCAGGCCCAGGTCGGTCCGATGCGAGTCTTCGACTTTCTCGCGCAGAACAGCCACAGCCCGAAAGGCACGGGCAGCAGGCACACCGCCATCAACGTGAGGCCGAGCGTCGAGACGGTGCCGCCCTGCGAATCCACGCCCGCGAGCACCAGACCGTTGGTCACGCTCAACTGCGCGCTGAGTTGTACGCCGGTGAGTTGTTGGGTTACCGGGTCGAGCAGCTTCAGGAACACGGTGGGGAACAAGCCGAGGAACACGCAGGCCGCCGTGAGAATTGCCTGGCCGAGCAGCATCGTGAACGAGGCTTCGTGCGCGTGTTTGGCGTGCTCGCTGCGCGGTTGCGCGAGGAACGTGATGCCAAAGGCCTTCACAAAACACGCCGCCGCGAGCGCACCGGTCAGGGCCAGCATCGCGGCGCTCAGAGGGAACATGAGCCGGATGAGGCTCGGCGTCGTGCCGAAGCCTTGCAGCAACGATTGGTAAGTGAGCCACTCGCTGACAAAACCGTTGAGTGGCGGCAGCGCCGAAATCGCGACCGCGCCGACGAGAAAAAAGAAAGCCGTCCAACGCATCCGTTTCGCCAGTCCACCCATTTCCTCCATGTTCCGCGTGTGCGTGGCGTGCAGAACCGCACCCGCGCCAAGGAACAGCAGGGCCTTGAACACTGCGTGGTTGATGGTGTGATACAGCCCGGCGATCAGCGCCAGCGAGGCGAGGAGGGGATGGCCCGTGTGCAGAAACATCAACGCCGCGCCGAAGCCCATCAAAATGATGCCGATGTTCTCAATGCTGTGATAGGCAAGCAGCCGCTTGAGGTCGTGTTCCATCAGCGCATAGAGCACGCCCAACACCGCGGATATCGTGCCGACGGTGAGCACGGTCACACCCCACCAGTTCGGCGGCGTGCCGAGAAAGTCGAAAAAGACGCGTGTCAGACCGTAGATGCCGGTCTTGATGATCACGCCGGACATGAGCGCGGAGACGTTGCTTGGCGCGACCGGGTGCGCCGCCGGCAGCCAGATGTGCAACGGCACGATGCCCGCCTTCACGCCGAATCCGACCAGAAACAACAGGAACGCGGCGTTGCGTCGGACGAGGAGCCGGTGAAGAACATCTGGAAAATCTGGATTGTTCCTGTCATGGAAGACAGCAGACATCTTCTCGCCGAGTGCGTGAAAGCCATCGAATCCATAACCGCCAGAAGCTTGAAACAGCAACAGGAAGCCAAGAATGAGGCAGCCCGTGCCGATGTGCGACATGACAAAGTAAAGCACGCCGGCATTGCGGGTCTCTTCGTGCTCGTGTTCGAAGCTGACGAGGCAGTAAGCCGTCAGCGCCATGATTTCCCAAGCGATGAGAAAAAAGAAAGCATTATCGGCGACAAACACCAGCGTCGTGGCCAGCAGCAGCGCATTAAAGAACGCGCCGAGCACCCCAACGCTTTTGCGCCCGTAAAACCCGCGCGCGTAGCCCAGCGAATAAAGCGACAGGGCCAGGCCCAACGTCGAAACGATCAGCACGAAAAACGCACCCAAGGCGTCGAGCCTGACGCCGAGGCTCAGGTAAGGAATGAGCGACGGCCAAAGTTCAAACGTCGGTGACACCCGCCCTTGCTCCACCGCCAGCGCCAGCACCGCGGCCATAATTCCACAGAGTGCCGCGAAGCTTGCGCTGCCAAAGGTGACGTAATTGGCCAGCTTTTCCTGTCGCACCACCAGCAGACTCCCCAGCATTCCGACGCCATAGCCGCACAGCGCAATTTTCAGGAACAGTGCGGAAGAAAGTATCTCCGCAGTTTCAGGCGGCATGTGAAGGAACTTTGCGTTTGCGCAGTTTCTGCGCGGGTTTCGGTGCGACGGAGCGGTGGAGGAATTCAGTGCCTGCCTCGTCGGACAAACAGAGATAGCGGCCGCAGTTTCCGCACAGTTGAATATCCTGGCCGTGCAAAATGGTACTGATCACGCCGATGGGCACGCGCATGTGACAGCCGGTGCAGACCTGGTTGCGGACAATGGCAACTCCCTTTTTGCCGCGCACACTGAGCCGGTCGTAATGGTCGAGGACCGGGGCCGGGATTTTGGCGCGCAATTCAGCCGCGAGGGTCTTGGTGTTCTTGTCGGTGGCTTCGCCAAATTCGAGCGATTGAAGTTTCAGGAGATTCTGCAGTAGAGCCTTCATTCCAAGAGAACTGGTCATTGCATATTGGAGGAAATTCAGCAAGGCATTTCTTTGAAATGGCAACTGATGAAATTCATAAGCAAACTCGCTGGTGAAATTCCGCACTGTCGAATCGTCAACAAAGTATGCGGCGCAGGGTCCATTGCTCGAAAGTGCTCAACCGCGAATGGGCTTCACTTTCGCTTGGGGCGTCATCACTCATGGGCGAGTCTTGGCCTTCACTGCCTCGGACTTGCCTGCTCGAAGCGAATCCGAACCCGTCCCGCTGTTCGATGGCGCTTTGAGCACGTCCTGAACTTTTTCCAGCGCCCTGGTCAGTTCCTTGCGCGCTGTTTCCAGTCTTTGCTTTTCCTCGTGGTGCGGGTCGCTGGGCGTCGCGGGCGGCAGGCCGAGGATTTCGCGCGCGCGCGCCAGCGAAAGTTCAATGTCCGCGCAAACGTTATCCTTGCCCAGCCGGTCCAGAAAACCCGCCTTGTCCATCACGAGCAGCGGTTGCGTGTGCGGCCCGCTCAAAATGAGACGCTTGCCCTTGCGATGCAGCCGCTCGTAAAGATCTTCCAGCGCGTTGAGGCCCGTGGCGTCCATGGCCATCACTTTCCTCATGCGCAAGATGAGCACGTCCGGCTCCTGCTTCTCCCGTTTGAGGACGCTCTCCAGCTTGTCCGCCGCACCGAAAAAGAACGCGCCGAAGATGCGATAGACCATCACGCCTTTGGGAATCTCCTTCCCGACCAGCGAATGATGCGAACCTTCCGTTTCGGTGCTTTCGTCCACCGCCATGATTTGCGTGGTTTCCGACGCCCGTTTGATGAAGAGCATCGCGGCCAGCACCATGCCAATTTCGACGGCGACGGTCAGGTCAATGACGACCGTAAGGAAAAACGCGACCAGGAAGACGGCCGTGTCGGAGATCGGCCACTTGGGCAGGCGACCGAAATTGTGCCATTCGCCCATGTGCAGAGCCACGTTGACGAGCACGGCACTCAGCGTGGCCAGCGGGATGAACTTCGCCAACGGCGCCGCGACCAAGATGATAAGCAGCAGGGTCAGCGCGTGAACGAGGCCCGCCACCGGCGAGCGAGCGCCGCTTTTCACATTCGTCGCCGTGCGGGCGATGGCGCTGGTCGCCGCGATGCCGCCAAAGAGCGGGCTGAGCATGTTGGCGATGCCTTGGGCCATCAATTCTTGGTTGGAGTCGTGACGGTCGTCCACCATGCCGTCGGCGACCACGGCACAAAGCAGCGACTCGATGGCTGCGAGCAGCGCGATGGTCATCGCCGGCTGGAAGAGGTGCTGAATATTATCCCATGAGAACGCTGGGATGTGCGGCGCGGGGAGGCCTTGCGGAATGCCGCCGAACTTGCTGCCGATGGTTTCCACGGGAATCTGGAACAGCGCCACCACCAACGTGCCCGCCAGCAGCGCGACGATTGAGCCGGGCACGCGCCGCTGCCAGGTGGTGGGCCAGAGCTTGATGATGGCAAAAGACGCCGCGGCCAGAGCGAGGGTGGACCATTGCAACGTGTTCAAGTGTTCGATCAACACCTTCATCTTTTCGATGAACTCCGACGGCACTTTGTCCACCTGCAACCCGAAGAAATCCTTGATTTGGGAAGTGAAGATGAGCACGGCAATGCCGCTGGTGAAGCCCATCGTTACGGGATACGGGATGAACTTGATCATCGTGCCCAGCCGGGCCACACCCATCACAAACAAAAACACGCCGGCCATGACGGTGCACATGGCCAGATTGTCCAGGCCGTACTTCACGCCGATGCCGTAGAGGATGACGATGAACGCGCCGGTCGGGCCGCCGATGCTGACCTTCGTGCCACCGAACGCCGAAATGATAAACCCGGCAATGACGGCGGTGAAAATGCCCGCCTCGGGCTTTACGCCGGAGGCGATGGCAAACGCCATCGCCAGTGGCAGCGCCACGATCCCAACGGTAAGACCGGCGATCAAGTCGTGGCGCAAATCTTGCGGGGAGTATCTCTTAAGGGTGTCCGCCAGCTTGGGGCGGAACAGAATGCCGAATTTCATGTCGCTCGTTTATCCAATAGATCAATAAACCAACTTTTTCAGAGTGGATACTCACTGAACAATCGTCAAATACTTATTCGACTGGATTTTCGAATTCACCCACCCAAGAATGGCCGCGTCACGGCAAAAAAATTATGAAGATTTCCACACTCGGCGCGGGTCTCATCCGCAACCAAACGGTTCTTGCGTGGGTCGATGAGATGGCGAAGCTTTGCCAGCCGGACAATATTTTCTGGTGTGACGGGTCGGAAGTGGAGCAGCAGGCCTTGACCGCCGAAGCCGTGGCCAAAGGTATTCTGATCCAGTTGAATCCGGAGAAGCTTCCCGGCTGTTACTACCACCGTTCCAACCCGAATGATGTCGCGCGCTCCGAACAGTGCACCTATATCTGCACTCCCACGCAGGAGGAAGCCGGACCAACCAACAACTGGTCGCCGCCAAAGGAAACGTATCAGAAGCTCCACGGACTTTGTCGCGGCGCCATGCGCGGACGGACCATGTATGTGGTGCCGTATTTGATGGGGCCACCCGGATCGTCACTCGCCAAGGTGGGCATCGAACTGACCGATTCACTTTACGTGGTGTTGAGCATGCGCATCATGACCCGCATGGGTGCCATCGCCTACGAACATCTTGGCGACAGCCAAGACTTCAACCGCGGACTGCACTCCATGTTGGATGTAAATCCGGCGCGACGTTTCATCTGCCATTTTCCGCAGGACAATACGGTGATTTCGGTCGGGTCAAATTACGGCGGCAACGTGTTGCTCGGCAAAAAATGTCTGGCCTTGCGCTTCGGTTCGTACTTTGGACGCAGGGAAGGCTGGATGGCGGAACACATGCTCATCCTGTGCGCCGAATCGCCTCAGGGCGAAAAGACCTACGTGGCGGCGGCTTTCCCGAGTGCCTGCGGGAAGACCAATTTCGCCATGCTGATCCCACCGGCAGAATTCAAAGGTTGGAAAGTCTGGACAGTTGGCGATGACATCGCGTGGATAAAACCAGATGCCGATGGCCGGCTCCATGCCATCAATCCTGAAGCGGGTTATTTCGGTGTGGTGCCGGGCACCAACAGCAAATCAAATCTCAATGCCGTCAAGATCATCGCCCGCGACACGATTTTTACCAATGTGGCATTAACGCCCGACCTTGACGTGTGGTGGGAAGGAAAGGACGGCGAGGTGCCGGCGGAATGTTTGGATTGGAAAGGCAACCGCTGGACCCCGGCCTCCAAAGAATCAGCCGCGCATCCCAACAGCCGCTTCGCCGCGCCCATGACCAACAACCCGATGCTTGCGCCGGAAGTAAACGATCCGAATGGCGTGCCGATCAGCGCCATCATCTTCGGCGGGCGACGCGCCACCACAATGCCGCTGGTCTATCAGGCCTTCAACTGGATTCACGGTGTCTATGTCGGCGCCACGATGGGCTCGGAAACGACCGCCGCCGCCAGCGGTGCCATTGGCCAGATCCGGCGCGACCCGATGGCCATGTTGCCGTTCTGCGGCTACAATATGGGTGATTACTTCCGACACTGGATCCTCATGCGCCGGTCACTCAAGAATCCACCGCGTGTTTTCCATGTGAACTGGTTCCGAAAGGATGCGAACGGAAATTTTCTCTGGCCTGGCTTTGGCGAAAACATGCGCGTGCTCAAATGGATCGTGGACCGTTGCCGCGGCCGGGCGGACGCGGAAGAAACGCCGCTCGGCTGGGTGCCGGGCGCCCGAGCGTTTGATTTGACCGGCATGAAGGATTTTTCGCTGGAAACCCTCCGGCAATTGCAGACCATCGACACCGAGGAGTGGCGCAAAGAGGTTCTTTCCCAAGATGAACTGTTTATCAAACTTTACTCCCACCTTCCCAAGGAATTGATCTTCCAGCGGGAACTGCTCGTCTCGCGGTTGTAACCACCAGCAACAAGAATCCTGACCAAACCGAACCAACAAAAATCCCCGCACGTATTGTGTGCGGGGAGATTCAGAAGGGCGCCTGATTAATTGCTGGCCAGCGACATCGCCTTCGGACTCATCAACACCTTTTTGGCCACCGTCGCCTTGCCGGCGCTGCAACAAGCCGCTTTATCGCTGCAATCAGCCTTGGCCTGGGCTTTGGCCTTGTCGGCGCACGCTGCTTTGTCCTTGCACGCCTTGCCTTCGCCCGCTTGGACTGCCACAGCGAACGCCGTCACCATCAAACATACGATTAGTTTTTTCATAATATTTCGATCACCAACGAGTTAAGGTTTAGTCTCAGCACTGTAACCAATCAGACGCGGAAGTCAAAGCTTCGTTCAACTTTTCTTGGCCGCCCGTCGGCGCCGCATTTGCGCAGATTTACCATAGGGCGAAAAACGACCCGAACTCACTTCCATGCAATGATTCATTTCGCCAGTTTCAGCGGCTTCAGCCAGAGTTTCAGGCTGCGGCAATCAATGAAGGCGCTGTTCAACACAAGTTGATCCAGGCCCATGACACCATCCACGTCTTGCAGTTCTCCTTTGGGCCCGGCGATTCCCCAGTCACCCATCTCGGCGACGCCAAATTCCGCCCGCATGGCTTTGATTTCACCCAGTTCGAGCGACTTGAGCCGGGTGACGGAAACGCGATGCTTCCCAATTTTTCCGAGGCCTGCCACCTCCCAAGCAGTCACGCTGGGCTGCAGATGCAGACGTTGCACTTGATGCTTGTCCACCATGCTCCAAGTCGCACCCGTGTCCACCAGCAGTTTCATTGGTTCGCCATTGGCCTTGGCGGCGCACGTCATGACAAGGCCGGGCTTGAACTCAAGGTTCACCGGCTGAAGACCAAACCGGCGCAGGCTTTCATCCAAAGCCTTCTGGCTCGGTTCCGGCAATGCGCTGCCGCGGACATAAAGCCGACCGTCGCGACAATCGAGCAGACAAAAGTTTCGAAATAGAAAATCCGCTCCGATCATCACCGATGCCAAACTCCCATGCCCCCCAAAATCGAGCGTCTTTACACGGGCCGGTTGGTTGAGGAACTGTGCGGCGCCCAACTTCAAGTGGTCGATGACGACGATGTTGGACCTGTTCACCGTGCCGAGAAAGCTATCTTCGAGTTCTGCGCCGAGTTCGCCAAGTGACTTGAGTTTCTTGGCGGCCGATTTATCGACGCACGTTACGGAACAGCCGGTGTCCACCCAGCACACTCTCTCCGTGCCGTTGAGTTCCCCGTGGATCAGTAGTTGCTTGGTTTCTTGTTCCCTGGTGAGAACAAGCGCTTCGTAACCCAGATGCTTGAGATACTTTTCCAAGCCGGGCCGAAACTGTGTCTCGGCCAGCGCATCACGAAGTGAGAAGGTCAACATGAAAGCTGCGATCCACCAGACCGCTGAACGGCGGGAGCAGCAGCAGCCTTGGAAGCAGTTTGAGTATGTCGTCATCGTCCAGCAAAAGGGGCTTTCCAATTCGGCCTACAGAAGCAATCTAACTTTGGCAAGCGCCTCATCCAGCTTGGCCGCGTCTTTGCCGCCGCCGCGGGCGTTGTCGGCTCTGCCGCCGCCTTTGCCGCCCACAACCGGCGCGATGGCCTGAATGATTTTGCCGGCTTGAACCTTCGCGGTGAAGTCAGGCGAGACGGTAGCGATGAGGGCTACTGCGCCGTTCGACGCGCCGCCGAGGATGACGACACCTTTGAAGCGGCCTTTCAAAGCGTCGGCTGTCGCTTGAAGAAATTCGCCGTCCGCGTCGCCCAGGTTGTGCGTGATCACTGGAATGCCATTCACGGCCTGCGCCGAACCAAGCAATTCACTGGCGGCATTCGATGCGTTGCGTTGCATCGCGATCTCCACCTGCTTCTCGAGTTGCTTCTGGTGCGCGAGCAGCGATTCGATCTTTTTGTCCAACTCGTGGATGGGCGAGTTGACTTTGCCCGCGAGCGACTTGATTAGCGCTACTTCGTCGGTTGCTTTGCGGTAAGCTTCAAGTCCGGCAATGGCTTCGATACGGCGCACTCCAGCGGCAATCGCGTTTTCCCCGACGATGCGGAACAGGCCGATCTCGCCGGTGGCGCGCGTGTGCGTGCCGCCGCAAAGTTCCATCGAGTAACCATCGAGCTTCGCCGCGTGGCCGCCGATTTGGACGACGCGGACGGTATCGCCATATTTGTCGCCGAAGAATTGCATCACGTCCTTGCGCGATTTCACGTCGGCGTAGGGGACTTCCGTCCACGAGACGCCGGCGTTTTCGAGGATGCGTTCGTTGACGAGCTTCTCGATGTCGGCAACTTGCGCGGGCGTGAGCGGCGCGCTGTTGAAGTCGAAGGTCAACTTGTCCGGGCCGACGAATGAACCCTTCTGCACCGCTTCCTTACTAACGACTTCGTGCAACGCCCAGTGCAGCAAATGCGTGACGGTGTGGTGGCGCTCAATTGCCAGACGGCGACGCACATCAATCATCACGGAAGCGTGTTCACCGGCCTTGGGAGCTTCATCGCCTTGGATGAAATGCAGCCAAGTGCCGCTCACCATTTGAGTGTTTTCCACCAGATAGATCTTACCAGTGCAAGTTATGTCGCCGGTGTCGCCCACTTGCCCACCCATTTCTGCGTAGAATGGTGAATTATCCAAAACGACAGCATTTTTTCCTTTGATATCTACGACTTCCAAAACTTTCGCAGAAGCATCATGTGAATCGTAACCAATGAAACAAGTTGGATCTTTGGTTTCGATTTCTGAAACCGCAATTACTTCTTTCTTCTGAGCGGCGCGGGCGCGGGCGCGCTGTTCTTCCATCAACTTTTCAAACCCTTCCTTGTCCACGGTCAAACCGCGTTCGCGCGCCATCAACTCGGTGAGGTCAAGGGGGAAGCCGTAGGTGTCGTAGAGAACAAACGCCGCGCGTCCGGGAAAAGCAGAATTCCTCATGGTTTGGTTTTTCGTAGTGACAAACAAATCTGCCGCGCAAGTAGTGACATTTTTCCAAGTGAATTCATCCGAACCCGTAATGACGTCTCCAAGAGTTTGAACATCATAACGGAATCGGTTCAGGTGCTTGGCCAATGTTTCCATGTGGCTCGGCTCTCTTCCGAAAAACTTAAAAAAGTCCTGATGAAGAATTCGTCTGGTTTGATCGAAGATTGTATGTAGTTCATTTTCTTCCGACTTGATATACTCTTTAACCCGCGTTCCTGCGGCTAATGCCGCATTGGCGCGTTTGTTTAATGGTTCGATGCGAGGCAATACGCTGTTGCAGACTTCAACCAGCTCCTTTCGACGGGCCAGCACCTGTTCAAAGATTTCGATTCCTCCATCCAACGTTTTGTTAAACGCCTCTTCCTCACGCTGGATGACTTCCTGCACATGCTTTTTCTTGACGCGGATTTCCGGAAAGACGTCACCCATCGTTTCGGCGAGCACGTCCACGAGTTTGTGAAAGAAGGGTTCGTGGAAGCCGAGCGTGCGACCGTAGCGCACGGCGCGGCGCAGGATGCGGCGGAGTACGTAGTTGCGGTCGGTGTTGGCGGGCTGGATGCCGTCGGCAATCGCAAAGCTCAACGTGCGGATATGGTCGGCGATGACGCGAAAAGCCACATCAGTTGATTGTTGAGAGTTGATTGTTGAGAGATCGGAAGGAGGAAGCGTCGAGGCGTATTTCTTGCCGCTGAGTTTTTCGATGGCGTCGAAGATGGGGCGGAAGATGTCAGTTTCGTAGTTGGAAATCTTTGCGTTGGTAAAATCGGCCAGGCCTTTCGTGCCCTGAATGATGCTCGTGACGCGCTCGAAGCCCATGCCGGTGTCCACGTGCCGGGCGGGCAGCGGCGTGAAGGTGCCGTCCGGGTTCGCGTTGAACTGGATGAAGACGAGATTCCAGATTTCGATGCACTCGGCTACGCCTTTGTTGACGAGTGCGCCGCGCGTGTCTCCGGCGGGCGTGAGGTCCATGTGGATTTCCGAGCACGGACCGCACGGGCCAGTCTCGCCCATCATCCAGAAGTTGTCCTTCCTGTTGCCGGGGATGATGTGGACTTTGGGGTTGAGGCCGGCGGAGGTGAACTTCTTCGCCCAAAACATCGCCGCTTCCTGATCGGCAACCTCAAACGGTGAAGCATCAGCACTGGGGGAAATAAAATCCGGCGAGGTCATGGCCAGCACGAGGACTTGTTCCATCTCGTTCCGCCATTGGTCTTCCCAACCGGGCTGCCCCAGGTACGGACAGAACACGGTGGCGTATAACCGACCCGGTGGAAAATTCCATCCTCTGACCACCAACTCCCACGCCCAATCAATCGCTTCCTTCTTGAAATAATCTCCGAAGCTCCAGTTCCCCAACATCTCGAAGAACGTGTGGTGATAGGTGTCGAGGCCGACGTCGTCGAGATCGTTGTGTTTGCCGCCGGCGCGGATGCATTTCTGGGTATCGGCGGCGCGGGTGTCACTGCGGGGAGTCGCGCCCGCCCAACTGGCGACATCAGGTTTTTTCTGGCCGAGAAAGATCGGCACGAACTGGTTCATGCCGGCATTGGTGAACAGCAGGTTCGGCGAATCGGGCATCAGCGAAGAGGACGGGACAATGGTGTGCTGCTTCGACCGGAAGAAGTCGAGAAACGACTGGCGGATTTGTGTAGATGTCATCACTTCAATTCAGAATCCTAAATGTAAAATTCAAATGCCGCATCGCTGCGCTGGAACGCGGTAGTTCAAGTTCAAGCTTTAACGTGTGCGTGCCCTGCTCCGAACAGGACAAGCACGCGCAAGCGTGCAATCCAACAAGCCAGGGAGTTTAGCCCAATGCAGCGTTGCTAGGCGAGTTAGAAGTTTCAGCTCAGATCCGGTGAGGCGATGGCAGTGTTGCGAGCCATCGATGAATGAGTTTCCGTTGGAGAAATTTCCAAAAGTTGTGGACGGCGGGGGGTGGAAAAAAGGCATCCTGAGGGGGACAAAAAAACCTGCTGCCATCACACGATGGCGGCACAACCCTCAGGACACCTATGGAACAGAAGAATGTAGTCGGTCTGGAAA
>JACQFP010000004.1 GCA_016200005.1 Verrucomicrobiota bacterium
GGCTCACGGAGTATGTAGGTCTTCATGGTGTCTGTTCGTTCGGTCATTTCGGTTGTCTGGGGCGCGAGTCCCACAACTTGTGGCTCGGCTTCCCGATTCACCTCGGGTCGCAACCCACGCTTACTCCGGAGAGCAGACACCACTCTCGCTCCCAGCGAAAGCCATACTGACTAGGCGTCATCGAACGCTCGCATCCACTATGAACCTCAAGCATCTACTGGCTGCCACGGCAGCGTGGCTATTTCTACCGTGGCTAGCACACGCGCAGTCTCAGGGAAGCGCTGCAGACGAGTCGCCTTTCATGAAGATCGTTTACACCTTCTTGCCGCTTCTCATTCTAGGCGCATTCATCTACTTGGGCATTCGCTGGGCGCAGAGCGGGCCACGCGCGCGTCGAACGGAGCAGCACATGGAGCGGGTCGAGCAGTCGCTGGAGCGCATTGCCAAGGCCGTCGAGAGAAAGGACAAAGACGGCGGCTAACAAGGTCACTGGACCGAACGCGGGCGGGCCGCGTCAGTCTCCAATTCGGACGCAACTGGCCGCCCGCGTCGGTCAGTTCTATCGTTAGGTGTGCGACGCCCATGAAAAAAACCTGCATCTGGGGAGCGACGATTTATTGCGTCACCACATTGTTAACGCAGCTTGCGTGTTCCAGTCTGCACGGCGGAGAGAGTCTCATCGGGTTATTGCTTTTGGTCCCTTGGGTCGCAGTGTTTGCGCTCCCAAATATGTTCTGCCATTTCCTTGGCTGGCAGTGGCGTCTCGGGGAATACGGCAACATCACGTCAGAGATGGTTTTGACGGCGTTGGCATTCAACGCTGTCTTGGGAGCATTACTCGGCGCAGCGCTTTGGAAAGGCTGGCAGTTGGCCAAAAGATTGTTTAGAAGAGATGAGCACACCTAATCACCAAAGGATGGGAAGGACCGGAGCGCGGAGGGGGCGTGGCCTTGCTGTGTGAGATGATCGCGCGGAGCGTCCTTGCCATCCGTTGTTGAACCCGCCCGTCGCAAGTTCGTGAGGCCGTCTCCTTGCCTTTTGCTTTTCCCGTCGTTCCCCGTCGGTTCCGTGCGCCGGGGCACGCCCCCCCGGCGAGACTGATCATCCCGATGTCCGTCCGCACTTTCCGCCGCGCTTCCGGGTCCTGGGCGCGTCGTCGTTGGCCGTCGCGGCGGCGGCCGCCGTGACGTTTTGCGCGTCGCGACAACACCGCCCCGTTGGTGCGCCGGCGTGACTTTCGCACGGCGCCCTCAACGCTCCACTTTCAACTCTCAACTCTCAACCTCCGTCACCCTCAGGGCGGCTTGCGCGCCACCGTCCCGATCAGCCTCATCGTCTGCCCGCAGCCCGGACATTTCGGCGGCGGCACGGCGGGAGCGTGGCGGCGGGGAGGGGGATGGGATTGGGTGTGCGCTTTTGCGGCTCGACAGTTTTTGGCTCACGGAGTATGTAGGTCTTCATGGTGTCTGTTCGTTCGGTCATTTCGGTTGTCTGGGGCGCGAGTCCCACAACTTGTGGCTCGGCTTCCCGATTCACCTCGGGTCGCAACCCGAGCGTTATGCAGTTCTATTGGACACGCAAATCCTTTCCCGAGTTGAGGGACTTGGAAGCATCGCGGCGCACGGCTGCGTGGCGAGCGTGTTGTCTCCAGCCGTTTCGTCGTTGGCAGACGTGGGCGGCATTCTTTAGTCAGTTTGCCATCCTACTTGCCGGTGCATTTGTTGGTCTGGTGATTGACGGTCAGACTTGGCTTTTGTCTGGGGGTTCTCCGCCCGCTATCGAGACCATGCGGTTTCCAGCCGCCACAGTCGGATTGATGCTGGTAGCAGGCGTTGTGAGCACGGTATTGTTCGGCCAGGTCTATTCGCACATGATCCGTCCATATTTGAAGAGCTATGTGGAGACACACCAAACCGCTAATCACCAAAGGATGGGAAGGACCGGAGCGCGGAGGGGAGTCTGAACTTTTGTTTGAGGTAGTCGCGCGGAGCGTCCTTTCCATCCGGCCTGCCCCGTGGGAAAGCCTGCGCTGATTCTCAGGACACGGGAAACTGGTTCTACAAACTGTGCTGTCGTACACACCGGTGAGTTTTCCCACGGGGTAAATTGAACCCGCCCCGTAAAAGCCTGCGGCCGGCTCACGGGGCAGGCCCGTCGAAGGTTCGTGAAGTCCTCCTGCTTGCCTTTTGCTTTTCGTTCCGGTCTCTGCCGCCACTCCGTGAGGCGGGCAGTGCCCTGCCGCCCTGAGCGCGCCTGGCCCGGAGGGCCGGACTTCCCGGCTCGGTTTTGCGTCCGTTGCGCGGCGCCGCTCGCGGCCACGGGCGCTCTGGCGGCTCGGTTTGCGTCAACGGGAGCACAGCCCGTCGGTCCGCGCCCCGCCGCTTCGCATTCCGGGCGCCCGTTCCGCTCAACCCTCAACTTTGAACCCTCAACTCGCCGCGCCCTCACGGCGGCTTGCGCGCCACCGAGCCGATCAACCTCATCGTCTGCCCGCAGCCCGGACATTTCGGCGGCGGCACGGCGGGAGCGTGGCGGCGGGGAGGGGGGATGGGATTGGGTTGGCGTTTTTGCGGCTCGACAGTTTTAGGGTCACGCAGTATGTAGGTCTTCATGGTGTTTGTGTTCCTTTCATTGGTTGTCTGGGGCGCAAGTCCCACAACTTGTGGCTCGGCACCGCTCACGCGGCGCAACCCACGCTTACACCGGAGAGCAGACACCGCTTTCGCCCACAGCGAAAGCCATACTGACTAGGCGGCATCGTATGAACGCACGTAAACTTTGGTCACGCATGCTGATCATGGTAGGCAGTATCGCCATGCTGGTCGGCGCTCTTGATCCGCTGGAGGGATCGCTGGTTATTCTTCCCGGCAGCGGCGTCGTGACGCTCGGCACATTCCTAAGCAACAGTGGACGCGGGTTGCGCATTTACTGGATATGGATTTTCATCCTGATAGCCGCCGGGGTGGGGGCGATGTTTGTGTTGAGCGCGTGCGGAGGTATTGGCGGACGTAGTGGACATTCAATGTGGTGGGGACTCCTGATTCTGCCTTATCCCATTGGCTGGATCATGGGTATGGTCAGCCTCTTGTTCGGGCTGATCAGAAGCGTTCGGCACCGCCATGCCGCTTCCTAGTCAAAGGATTGAAAGGACCGGAGGGGAACAATCCACTGTGCGTCACTCCCCTCCTGGGAAGGGCTGGGAGTCAAGGCGCCTTTGCTTGAATTACCTTCTTTCCGGTTTGATTCGCGGATTTAAGTGACTGGCTCAGTCATTCAACTCGTCGCTGGCGCTCCAGCAAGTGCGGGGCGTCGTCCGGATTAAAGCCACCTGGACAAGGCGTGAGCCTTCTCATCGCCCTGACAATGGCCGGGGACAGTGATTAAAAAATTCGCGCAACCATTGGCTTTTCGTAAGTAGTTTGGTAGAGTGGCTACAAGGCAAGTATTCATGAGACAGAATTACTTTCGACAAGCGCGCGTTGGTTGGGTGGCTTTGCTCGTGTTGAGCGGAGGCGTCGCGTCGTTGTTGCACGGCAAAACGCCGCTCACGGCCGACGAAGTGATGCAAAAGGCGGTGGAGCGCGCGCGCTGGTCTGCCTCGCAGCCCGCCCGACCCAATTACACCTACACGAAGATCACGCTGACCGAGGAACTCGATGCCACGGGCAAGGTCAAGGATCGCACGGAGAGATTCTACGAAGGCGTGTTCGACGCCGGACTGACCTACTTGCGACTCGTCAAAGTCAACGGCAAGGTATTGCCGGCGAGCGAACTGAAAAAACAGGAGCAACGCGAACTCAAAGACCGTGAAACCCTCGCGCAACGCAAAACCGTCAAGGGCGGCGATGATCGCGAAAACTTTCTCACGGCGGAATTGATCGCCAAATACAAGTTCGCCATTGTGGATCGTCAGCCGATCAACGGACGACCGACATACGTTCTGACGTATCAACCAAGGCCGGGCCTGCCTTTGAAACACGTCGCCGACCGGCTGCTGAACCAATTGGCCGGCAAACTCTGGATTGACGAACAGGAGTTCGAAATCGCCAAGATCGAAGTCCATCTGCAATCCGAGGTGACGTTGTGGGGCGGTCTGCTCGCGTCGCTGAAACGCTTTACGTTCACGCTTACACGTGTTCGGCTGGAAGACGGCGTCTGGTTCAACACGGTGTCCAACGGCGATTTCGAAGGCCGCAAACTGCTGGACAACACGCATGTTCGGACGCAGTCCGAATCAACCAACTTCCGCAGGATCGATCGGTGGCGCGGGTGAGAAGTTGTTTGCCTCAAGCCCGCAGTATTGCTACGTGGGAATTCAAACGCGTATCGGCAGAATCACAAACGGCAGACCCAACAGGAACAGCCGCCGTTGCAACGCGAAAATCGTGTGGTTGTGCAACCAGCGTGAAGACAGTGTTTCGCGCTCGAACAACAATTGGCCGCCGAAGAACACTGCGTTGGGGAACTGCGCGATGATGGTCGATGCGAGTTTTGCAATTTCTTCGACGACATCAGGGCCAACCGCCGTGAATGCCATTGCGTCGTGGCCTTTCGCGCCCACGTAGTTTGCGTAGCGGTCACATTCAGTGCGAATGTGCGTCTTTAACCGGTCAATGTCCGCCGCGCCTTTGAAGTTTCCCGCGTCCACGACGCCCACCTGGACAAAAACGAAATTCTTAAACGCGCCGCCGAAAAGCCGGACAGCGTTCAAGACCGTGTGCAATCCCAAGCCGTTGAATCCGTTCACGAAGAGCACCGCCGTCTTCGCCTTTGGATCGCAGGTGTGCTTCGGGTTGGTTGCTTTTTTTGCAGATAACTCCTCAGCTTCTGGAAGGATGGCATCCAGCCGCCGCAATTGCGCCAACACGCCCGCGTAGTGACGCTTGATGGCGAAGGCTGCCGCAACCAACAAGCCGGTCGCCAGCAAGGTTATCCAACCGCCTTGATGAAATTTCACCACGGTCAGGGAAATCAGAATAGACCCGGTCAACAGCACACCAATGCCGTTGATCGCCATTTTCTTTTTCCAGGCCACTTCGACGCGGCGTTCCTTCCACCAATGCCGCACCATGCCGAGTTGCGAGAGCGAAAACGTGATGAAGACGTTGATGCTGTAGAGCACGATGAGCAAGGCCACCGAGCCGCGCGTCAACACCATCATCACGAGCGCCGCCGCGCCGATGAGCAGCACGCCGTTCTGGGTGACGAATCGGTCGCTCAAGTTGGCAAACCGCGTGGGAAACCAACGGTCGAGCGCCATGTTCGCCAGCACGCGCGGGCCGTCGAGAAAACCTGCCTGCGCCGCGATGAACAACAAAGCTGCTTCCGATGCCAGCGTCACCAGCACGAAGCCAAATCCGGTTGCGCCTGGCCAGCCTTGCGTCAACTGCTCGAACAACACGGCATTCAGTGTCTTGTCTTTTTGCGGCTCGACGCCCATCAGAAGGTAACAGAGCAGCAAGCCCGCCACGGTGATGGCGAGTGAAGCGCCCATGTAACGCATCGTCCGTCTTCCGGTTTCGACGCGCGGTTCGCGCAGAATCGGCAGGCCGTTGCTGACCGCCTCGATGCCGGTGTAAGTGCCCGCGCCCATGCTGTAAGCCTTCAACAACAAAGCCAGCATTCCGAGCCAGCCGAATTGCGAAGTGGCAGCGTGCACTTCAGATACCGTTGAACTGGCCGCGCCAACCACGCCGGTGAAATGAGTCACCAGCACGTAAAGGAACACGAAGGCGTGCGTGGCGATAAACACGAAAAACACCGGCACCCAAAGGAGCACCGATTCTTTCACGCCCCGCAGATTGAGCAGCGTGAGAAACGCCACGCCCGCGATGACGAACGGCAGTTTCCAGGCTTGCGGCGCGGGCGGCAGGATGCTGAACAACGCGTCGCCGCTGCTTGCAACGGAAATGGTGACCGTCAGCACGTAGTCAATCAGCAGCGCGCAACCCGACACCACACCGGCCGCGGGCGAAAGCAACTTGCTCGCGACGAGATAGCCACCGCCGCCCGTTGGAAACAGCTCGATGATTTGCGAATAACTCGCGCAAATTGCCACGATGGTTACCACCGCTGCAAGCGCGACAAACAAACTTAAATGCGGGAAAGCGCCCAGCGCTTTGAACGCTTCCTCCGGACCATAACACGATGACGAAAGTCCGTCCGCTCCCAGCCCGACCCACGCGAAGAGTGCGATGAGTGAGATTTTGTGAAACAGTTTCTGATCCGAAAGCTCGCGCGATTTGCCGATGAACACCGTTTTCAACCAACCCAAGATTTTGTTCATAATGAACGCCAAAATGCCGTCACGCGCAGACGGAATCTGCGGAACGACCTGGTTTTGATTTGGGGATCACGGGTGCCGCGCTTGCGGGCCTGGAGGATCGCCCTTCCAGATGCCGACGAGGTTAGCTGACGGGCTTGGTCCTGAAAGTGACCTTGGCGATGATCGCTCACCGCCGTTCGCCCCGTCCTCAAATTGTGTTCGAGGAGTTTGGTTCCCCCGTATCAGCCCGCAGGAAGGCAGGCCGACTTAGGCTGCTATAACTACGCCACCAGTTTGCCTGAGCCGGCTGGATTGTCAATCGGGCGATGGAGGGCCAAATAAAGGCGGCGATTTCGTGTTTCATTTTGAGTTCGATCAATGTTAGTGAATCGCCATGACGAATCGGATGCTGCCGCGACGCAAGTTTCTTAGACTGTCCGCTGCCAGCGCGGGTGTGATGGCTTTGGGTCTGCAAGGATGTCAGTCATTTTCAAGCAACCGAAATAGTTTTCGTCTAGCGACGTTCAGCGCGGATGTCACACCACCAATGGGGCATCCGCTGATGGGTGGAGGCATCGCGCCGGCGCAGAAGGTTGACGATCCGCTGTCGGCGCGCGGAATTGTTCTGCTCGGCACGGGCAAACCACTGGTGCTGGTGTCGGTGGAGTGGTGTGAAATTCGCAACGACGCGTACGAGCGTTGGCGCACGGTATTGGCAGACACGGCGCAGACCGAAAAGGAGCGCGTGCTGGTGACCTGCGTTCATGTCCACGATGCGCCAATCGCTGATCTGGAAGCCGAGCGAATTTTGCGAGGACAAAAAGCTGCCGGGAGCATTTGCGATCCGGATTTTCATGAACGAGCAGTGCAGCGCGTGGCGGCGGCGTTGCGGGAAAGTCTTCGGTCAGCGCGGCGGGTCACGCATTTTGGCATCGGCCAAGCGAAAGTTGAACGGGTGGCCTCCAACCGGCGCTTCTTGGACGCCAACGGGAAGATTTCCTTCAGCCGCACGAGTTCCACGCGCGATCCAAGGGCGCATGAACAAGCGGAAGGCACCATTGATCCCTGGCTCAAGACGTTGAGCTTCTGGAACGACGATCAACCAGTGGCAGCGTTGAACTTTTACGCCACACACCCGATGAGCTATTACGGCAAAGGCGGCGTTTCGGATGATTTCGTCGGGTTGGCGCGACGACGGCGACAAGCGGATGACCCGAATGTTTTCCAAATTTACACCTCTGGCTGCAGCGGCAACGTCACCGCCGGCAAATATAACGACGGTTCGCCGGAAAATCGCCCGGCGCTTGCGGATCGCATCTACCAGGCAATGACGGCGGCATGGAAGGACACCAGACGATATCCACTCAAACAAGTGAACTTTCGCATCATTCCGTTGAAATTGGCACCGCGCAACGATTCGACCTTCACCGTCGAGGGTCTCACCAAAAGATTGACGACCGACTCCAGACCGTTCGGCCAATGTCTGGCTGCGCTGGGGTTGAGCTGGCGGAAACGCGCTGATGCCGGACACAAGATTGATGTACCGGTGATCGATTTAGGCCGTGCAGAGTTGGTGTTGCTGCCCGCGGAATCGTATGTCGAATTTCAATTGCTCGCGCAACGACTGCGGCCCGATTCGTTTGTGTGCGTGGCCGGCTACGGCGAGTGCGCGCCGGGTTACATTCCCATTGAGCGCGCGTGGGCGGAAAACGACACCAACCTTGGTGATTGGTGCTGGGTTGCACCCGGCGCGGAACGGGCAATGACGATGGCACTCGAAACGGCTTTGAGAAAATAGATGAGTCACGACCCGCGAAGATCCATCGTTTTCCCATTCACAAAAAAATCGACTATCGTTGAGCATCGGTCTTTACTATCCATGATCAATGACACTATGAAAAACATTCGCGATAAATTTGTGCTGGCGCTCGGGCTTTTCCTCACGACGTTGCTTTCAACCGGTTTCGCAGACGGAGGAATTCAACTCGAGCGCATCTTTGGGCCGGAAGTGAAGACCGGGCCTTACAAGCATCCGGCGCGCATGACGCAATTCCAGAATGGCGACTTCTATCTCGTTTATTATGGCGGCGAAGGCGAATATGCCAACGACACGGCGGTCTTTGGGTCGCGCTTGAAAAAAGGCGGCACCAAATGGACATCGCCGCGCGTCATCGCCAAAGACCCGTTCCGCTCACTCGGAAACGGAGTCATCTGGCAATCGCCGGACGGATTGGTCTGGTTGTTCTACGTCGTCCGCTTCGGCGAAACCTGGTCGAGTTCCCGCGTGCAGGCAAAAGTTTCCAAGGACAACGCCGAGACCTGGTCGGATGCGTTCCCGCTGCATCTTGAGGAAGGCATGATGGTCTGCAACAAACCGATCGTGCTGAACAACGGAAATTATCTGCTGCCGCTTTATCACGAGACAGGAGCCGACAAGGAGAAAACCGGGGCGGACAGCACGGGATTGTTTTTACGGTTCGACGTGAAAAAGAAACAGTGGAACGAGACGGGACGCATCCGCTCGGCGACCGGCAACATTCAACCCGTTCCAGTGCAATTCACCGATGATTACCTCGTGGCCTATTGCCGGCGCGGCGGAAATTTTGAACCGACCACGAATGGATATCTCGTTCGCGCCGAGTCGCACGATGGTGGACAGACCTGGAGCGAAGGGAAGAATTGTCAGTTCCTCAATCCCAACTCGTCTGTCGATTTTATCAAACTCAAAAACGGTCACTTGTTGCTTGTTTACAACGACAGCATGAACGAACGCACACCGCTTACGGCCGCCATCTCCACGGACAACGACAAGAGTTATCCTTACCGACGCAACATCGCCGTGGGACCGTATGACTACGCGTATCCCATGGCCACGCAGGCGCAAGATGGAAAGATTCACGTCATCTATACTTCCCATGAGCGGACGGTCGTCAACCGTGCCGTGTTCGACGAAGAATGGGTGATCGAAGGCAACAAAACCAAAAAATGAAAGCGAGCAAGTCGTGAGCGCAACTTCAAAAGCAGACACTGGAATTATTGAAAAACTCAAGGCTGTCGATAGCCCCACGCTTTCCAACGCGATTGAACGGTTGAAGCTGCGGCCCAAGGCCGAGGGTTTCACGCCGCTACAAATCCGCTGTCTCTTCCCGGAGTTTGGCCGCATGTGCGGCTACGCCGTCACGGCGCATGTGGAAACCGTCACGTCGATGCATCCAACGCAAGAAAGCACATTTCTCGAACTGTTCCGAGCGGTTGCGGATTCGTCCAAGCCGGCGGTCGTTGCGTTTCAGGAGATTGGCGGGCACGGCGATTACGCGGCGCATTGCGGCGAGGTGATGGCGACCATTTTCACGAGGCTCGGCGCGGTGGGGCTGGTCAGCGATTGCGGAGTGCGCGATGTGCCGGAGGTCCGGGCGTTGCGCTTTCACTACTTTTCGCGTGGCGCGGTTGTCAGCCATGCGAGCTTCCGGATTGTCCGGGTTAGCGTGCCGATCCAGATCGAAGGTCTGGCGATTCAGCCCGGCGATCTGCTGCATGGCGACGAAAATGGGCTGTTAAAAATTCCGCTGGCGGCACTCGACAATTTGCTGGAGGCAGTCGAAGAGGTGCGGACGAAGGAACGCAAGTTGATGGATTCGGTGAAGGCTCCGGGTTTTTCCGTGGAGCAACTCAAAGGCCGATTCATCGAGTGACCAACCACCCAGCTACTCCAGCGGCGCGGCCTTCTTGCGGCGCTCCTTCAATTCTTTCCACGTCGTCAAAATGATTCCGCGTTCCTGGATGAGTTTCTTGACGTCCGGATCGGTGAGCACCTTTGCGTCGGCCAGGCGCGCCTGACTGGAAGAGGTGATCAAGGGAAAATCCTCCGTGGGAATGGAGGCGTGAAAGAGAATCTCCGTCACACCCGGCTTCAACTCCCTGAGCAGCGCGAGGAATTTTTCCTTTTTCTCGTCTGGCTTCCAATCGTATGAGCCGGTATGGAGATCATCGAGCACGGGCAAACCAGCGTTCCAGATTTTCGGAATCCACTCGCGCAGCTTTCCGGCCGCTTGTGGGTTCTCCTTTAACGAGTAAGTAGCGTGGCCGCCGATGGCCAGAATCGGAATTCCTTTTTCCATGCCCACCTTGGCGAAGCGCTCAAAATAATCGAGTCGCGCAAACAGTGTGCCCATGTGCGAATCCAGGTGCGTGATGGGAACACCAAGGTGTTCGGCGCGATCAATCTGCGCGCGGATTTCCGCTTCGATCTCGTCAGGCGAAGCATGGCTGGCGACGTCCGCAACCCCGTGCCACAGGCAACCCTCCGGATCCACGAGGCCGGGCACTTTCGGTTTGCCGGCCAGCGGCGGCCAGCGATACAGACTCCATTCCGACGTGAGCGTGAGGTGAAGGCCGCTGTCCACCTCGGGATGTTGCTTGAGATATTTGGCGATCTCCGGCACCCAGGGGCAGGGCATCATGACGCTCCACGACGTTGCCACTCCCTTCTCCGTCGTCTCGATGGCGCCAAGGTTGGATGAATGCGACATCCCCACATCATCCACATGCAAGATGAGCACGATGTCGTTCGGCTTCCAGCCCAGCCGTTCAGCAAAAGTTTTTTCCGCATGAGTGGAGGGAGTAAGAAAGGGAGAGAGCAACATGGCCATCAGCGCAAAACGGTTCATAACAAGTTCCTGTTTCAATAATCCCGCGGTTTGGACGGCCATCACCATCTCCCCGTTTCCACATTCGTTTCAAGATAAAACGGGAGAGAATCATTTTGCACCGTGGCCAATTCAGAAATCGGTTCTAAAGCCAGCCAGCCAGCGAGCTTGAACGTTGTTGATCCATCTGCCTCCACCTACGGATTGGCCAAGCGGGATTCACGGTTGGTTGCAGGGTTTGGCGGCGGATGGTGGCGGAAAGTTTGCAAAATGAAACTTGTTGCGCCGGGGCGTAATCAGGCTATCTTGCCCCTATGGATTGGCAGCAGATAGTCGCATTGAGCATTGTGGGAATCACGGCGACGATTTTTCTTTGGATCAGATTTCGTCCGCGTCGGTTTGATTTCCAGCGGGACACCCACTGCGGCTGCTCGTCGGTCGGTCAGTCGTCACCTCAAAGCTCCATCGTTTTTCACGCGCGCAAGGGTGAGCGCCCGCAAATAGTGGTAAAAATGAAATAAGAGCGCGCTTGCGCAACTCGCGTTGCTGCGATACTTTTTCCCTAACATGGCCATGTGTAAAGTCAGTTCGTCGGTGCATTTCGTGAAGCGCTCATTGGTTGCCGCCGGTCGTGAAGTTTCCGCCAAGGGGCATTGGGTGCCCAACACCGATGTCTATGTGACGGATGACGGGCTGGTGATCAAGGTGGAACTGGCCGGGATGCGCAGTGACGACCTCGAAATCACTGTGGAGGGCAATCGCCTGCGGATTTGCGGTCAACGACCGGACGGGTGTCGCACGGCCAAATGCAGTTTTTTGGTCATGGAGATCAACTACGGCCCGTTTGAAAGTGTGATTGAACTGCCAGCGGGCTACGATCTGGGCCTGGCCAAGGCGGCTTACTTAAATGGTTTCCTTCGCATCGATGTTCCGGTGATGGCGCGACCGGAGTCGAAAAAAGTCAAGGTGTCCACCGCCGAGGTGAAATAAACTTTGCTGAACTTTTTGACTGGCTGGGGCATCTAATGTCAAATGGGCAAGACGATGACCTCACCCGACACCGAATTCATCAGTATCTTGGGGGTTAACTCCGGTGAAGCCGGCGCACCCGCGTCCCGCATATCATCGCGTTCGTTGCCCGAAGTGCTTCCCATTCTGGGTTTGTCGGACATTGTGATTTTGCCCGGCATGGTAGCACCGCTGCTGGTGGAGACGACTCAGAGCATTCGCCTGATAGACGACGTGGTGGAAGGCGACCGGTTGCTGGGCGTGGTGCTACAACGGCGACCGGAAGTTGAGAACCCGTCGCCCGAAGACATGTGGGAGCATGGCTGCTCGGCGCGCGTGTTGAAGATGCTCAAGTTTCCCGACAACACGGTGCGGGTGCTGATCGAGGGACTGTGGCGGATTCGCATCAAGGAATACGAGAGCCAGACGCCTTATTTGCGGGGGCGGATCGAGGTGTTGAAGGATGTCACAGACGGATCCATCGAGCTGTCTGCGTTGGTTCGCAACACCCAGCAACAGTTCCAGGAAGTCATCAAACTATCTCCGTCGTTGCCCGACCAGGTCAAAATCGCCGCGCTGAACACTGAAGACCCCGGCCACCTGTCGGATTTGATCGCCGCCAACCTGAACCTCAGCCTGGAGGATCGGCAGAAATTGTTGGAAACGGTTTCCGTCAAGGAACGCCTCGTCCGCCTTCAGCCACTGCTCAATCACGAACTCGAAGTCCTGAACTTGAGCTCCAAGATTCAAAGCGACGTTGTCAGTTCGCTCTCCAAGAACCAGCGCGACTTTTTCCTGCGGGAGCAGATGCGTGTCATCCAGCGCGAACTCGGCGAAGGTGATCCCAACGCCAGCGAGATCGAAACCTTGCGCGTGGAGATCGAGCAGAACCAACTCCCGGAAGAAGCCAAAAAAGTTGCGTTGAAGGAACTGGAGCGACTCAAGCAGATGTCGCCGGCCGTGGCGGAATATGGCGTAACCCGGCATTACCTCGACTGGATTGTCAGCCTGCCCTGGGGGAAGTTGACCGAGGATAAACTCGACCTGGCTGCGGCGGCCCGGATTCTGAACGAGCAACATTTCGGATTGGAAAAGGTCAAGGACCGCCTCCTGGAATTTCTTGCCGTCATCAAACTCAAGAAGCAACTCAAAGGCCCGATTCTCTGCCTGGTCGGCCCGCCGGGTGTGGGCAAAACTTCCCTCGGCAAAAGTGTGGCCGATGCCTTGGGACGAAAGTTCGCGCGCATATCGCTGGGCGGCATGCGCGACGAAGCAGAGATTCGCGGACATCGCCGCACCTATGTTGGCGCGTTGCCGGGGCGGATCATCCAGACGTTGAAACGTGTGGAAAGTCGCAACCCGGTGATTCTGCTCGATGAGATTGACAAGGTGGGATCTGATTTTCGCGGCGACCCAGCTTCCGCCCTGTTGGAAGTGCTCGACCCGGAGCAGAACAACACCTTTACGGATCATTACCTGGATTTGCCGTTTGATTTGTCGCGCGTGTTGTTCATCACCACGGCCAACTGGCTGGAGCCGATTCATCCCGCGTTGCGCGATCGATTGGAGGTCATCGAACTGCCAAGCTACACTGAGTCCGAGAAACTGCAGATTGCCAAACGCTTTCTCGCGCCCCGTCAACTCGGCGAGCACGGGCTGACCGGCAAACTCGTCAAGCTGCCGGACTCGACCTTGCGCCACTTGATCCAGGATTACACGCGGGAGGCTGGTGTGCGGCAGTTGGAGCGGGAGATTGCCGCATTGACCCGCAAAGCGGCGCGAAAAATCGTCAGCCGCAATGGACAATCCAAACCGCTCACCATCAAAGCGGAATCGTTGAAGGATTATTTGGGGCCGACGCGTTTTGTTTCCGAAATCGCGGAAACCATCACGGAATACGGCATTGCCACGGGTCTGGCATGGACTCCGGTCTGCGGCGAGATTCTGTTCATCGAAGCGACCCGTATGCCCGGCAAAGGCAATCTGCTGTTGACCGGTTCGCTGGGTGAAGTGATGAAGGAAAGCGCGCAGACGGCGCTGAGTTATTTGCGCAGCCAGACGCGGATGCTGGGCCTCGACCTGAAGGACTACAGCAAATACGACATGCACATTCACGTGCCGGCCGGCGCCACGCCGAAAGACGGACCGAGCGCGGGCGTGACCATCGTGGTGGCGCTCGCTTCACTGTTGATGAAACGCCGGGTGCGATCGGACATGGCCATGACCGGTGAGATCAGTTTGCGCGGGCGCGTGCTGCGCGTCGGCGGCATCAAGGAGAAGGTGCTGGCGGCGGCGCGCTCCGGTCTGAAACACGTCATTCTGCCGGACCAGAACCGAAATGATTGGAGCGAAGTGCCGTTGGAAGTGCGGAAGAAAATGAAGGCGCATTTCGTTCGCCACATTTCCGAACTGGTCCCGTTGGCCTTGCGTGCCAAATGATTTCACCTTCGCTGCCAACCACGCTGGCTGCGGCGCTGGTGTATCTTGGAGCGTTGTCGTGGGCTGGCGCCGAACCATCGAAGGCTGAGATTGAAGGCCGCGCATTGGTTTCGGACCTGCTGGCGCAGAAGCCGGTGGAGAATTCCGAGTGGCGCGGCATTTTGAAAATCCGCGGCCGCGACCGTCAAACCACTACCATTCCGATTACCGGGCGGATCATCGTGGAGGAGAACGGTTGGAAAGTAGTTTATGCCACCAGTGCCACCAACAAGATCGGGGCTGAAATGTTGACTGTTGTGCGTTCAACGAACGCGGCGAACCAATACTTGTATGCGAAAGCGGCGGCGGATTCCGCTCTCGGCGCTCCGCGGCAACTGCCCGGCCAAGAAGCGAACCTAGCGCTGGCCGGATCTGATTTCTGGCTGACTGATCTGGGCCTCGAATTCTTTCAATGGCCCGTGCAACGCCTGTTGAAAAAGGAATTGCGTCGCGGCCAATCGTGCGACGTTTTGGAAAGCGTCAACCCGCATCCGACCACCAACGGATATGTCCGCGTGGTTTCGTGGATCGACATCGACACGGGCGGCATCGTCCACGCCGAGGCTTACGATCAGGGAAAAAAGCTGCTTAAGGAATTTGATCCCAAAGAATTCAAGAAGGTGAACGGCCGCTGGGAATTGCAGGAGATGGAAATCCGCAACGTGAAGACCGGCTCGCGCACGCGGCTGGAGTTTGATTTGGCAAAGTAGGCGCAAGTTTGTCAAGGAGTGGGCGTGACAACTGGGCAACAGTCCTGTCAAATGGGTAATGGAATTACCTGTTTGCATGGGCGAAAGCGTTGAACCAAGTCTTGCCGCCTCTGGCGATCAATCCGTTTGCGATTCGTCAGAGTGGGCCACGGTTTACGAAGAACATTCCCAAGCAGTTTATTATCTTGCCTTGCGAATGTTGGGCGATCCGACACAGGCCGAGGACGCCACCCACGACGTTTTTCTTAAAGCCTTCCGGAAACTTGACCAGTTTCGCGGTGACTCCGGGGTGCGAACCTGGCTGTATCGGATCACCATCAATCATTGTCGCAATTTGTTGCGGAGCTGGCATCAACGCCACATGGTCAACAATGTGGACGACATTTTCCTGAATGGCACGACCGCCAATCCGGACAATCCGTTGCGCGTTCTGGAAACCAAGGAACTTGGAGAGCGGATCCAAAAAACGCTCGACGCGCTCTCTGAAGAATATCGCCTGCTGCTTTTGTTGATTGCGGACGAAAAAATGAGCTATGAAGAAGTGGCAACTCTCACCGAGCAAAGTGTGGATGCGGTTCGAGGCAAGCTGCACCGCGCTCGAAAGGCCTTTGTGCTACAATTTAGAAAAACCTCCTGAAGTCCCCTTATGAACCCCAAATCATCCAAACTACAGCACCAGGAACAGCAGCAAACAACCGAGCAGCAGGTCGCTCAACATCAGCCAGGGCTCGAGTTTGCTTCCGTTGAGGAAATGCTTCGTTACGACGCGGCACAAGCCGTCCCGCCACCGACGATAGAAGCTCGGTTGAAAAACTCGCTTGCCGGAGAACCCAAACCACCGCGTTCATGGTGGGACCGGTTGTTTGCCCGCCAGTCTCCCGAGCCATGAACATGTTCCTTCAGCAATGTGGATCGTTATTCCCCCGGAGTGTGCGTCCGTTGCTCGCCTTTCTGGTGACGGCATATCTTGCCGCGCTTGCAGGAAGATTTTTTGGCATCATTGATTTGCACGCATGGCTGGCGTTGAGTTCGCCGGCATTTTGGAACGGTCACGTCTGGCAGGTAATTACATACCCCGTCCTTCCCGCAGGTTTTCAGGACTTAATTACCAACGTGATCATTTTGAACCTGCTGGCCGCGGGCCTCGAAACTGTTTGGACGGCGCGTCAGCTTTGGACGTTTAGTCTCATCGCTGCCCTAAGCGCTGGTCTGGGCAAAGCCCTGCTGTTGCCCTATAGCCTGACGTCGCTGATGGGGTTGAGCGGAGTCATATTCGGTCTGTTGGTTGCCTGCGGGCGACAACGTGCTTCTGTCGCAACGCTGCTCACGGGTCTGCGCGCGATGTCAGTTGGACAGATGTTGCTGATCATTTCGGTGCTGGGATTTCTGCTTAACATTCTGCGGCGGCCGGGCGAGCAGCTGGATTACCTCCCTCTGCTGTGCGGCGGGATTACGGGCTGGCTCTATCCTCTACGCCAGTGGAAAAGCAAAGGAATCGAACCGGAGTTGCCAGTGACATCAGCTCGCATTGGCAAGCTGGAACTATGATGAACGTTGAACCAAAGCAGCGGAGCGCAGAATTCAGTCCGCTTCGGAGTAGTTCGTTCCCACGAGGCGGACTGAAGTCCGCGCCCCGTTCTCAACTCGCCAGAGAAAGGGCGGCAGCCGCCCGCGCCGCGCTCGCTGATTGCCATTTGTGTGCGCATCATTGTGGCGTGAATCGATTGGCTGGCGAACTGGGACTCTGCCGCGCCGGCGCCGAAGCACGGGTGTTCTCGGCCCAAGTCGAAGTTTCGGATGAATTGGAACTCATTCCGACGTTCGCGATTGCATTGAGTGGTTGCGATCTACGCTGTTCCTTTTGCATCACCGGCGCATCGAGTTGGAATCCTCGCGCCGGAGAAATTCTCGACGCGACTGCGTTTGCAGCCAAAGCCGAAGCAGCGCTGGCTGGCGGAGCGCGCACGGTCATGATTCTTGGTGGTGAACCGACCATCCACCTTCCGGCTGCGCTGGAAATCGTGGCGGCTTTGCCGGATACAGCGAAACTGGTCTGGAAAACCAACGCTCACGGTTCGGCTCAAGCGCGCGAGTTGCTCGATGGGATGTTCGATGTGTGGCTTGCCGACTACAAATTTGGCAACGATTCATGCGCCCAGCGACTGGCCGGCATCCCCGACTACACAAATACTGTTCAGGAAAACCTGCGATGGGCCAGCCAGCAGAGTGACTTGATCGTTCGCCATCTTGTTATGCCTGGCCATATCGATTGTTGCTGGAAGCCGGTGGCTGTGTGGCTGGCAAACGAATTTCCGCAAATCAAAGTGAATCTGCGCTCGGGTTTCTGGCCTGGCTGGAAATCAGCCAAGCACGCTGAGTTGCGCGGAACAACTTCCCAATTGGATAGCGACCGGGCATGGGAGATAGCTCGTGAACACGAGTTACACTTAATCGAATGAACAGCAAAAAAGTTATGAGCGCCAAACAGCAGGTAGAGTTGACCACTGAGTTGCTGATCATGCCCGACGGGAAAGTCCTGGCTCATAATCTAACCCCAGCAATGGCGGCTGTGCTTAGTGAATTGAATCCTACAGACGAAGCGATTAAACAGAGAATCATCACCCATGTCGGTTCAGAAACTAAGAAATTACTCCCTGAGCACTGGCATTCTCCCGCTCACAAAATTTCTGACCAATGAATCTCCAACAAGAAATCGAAACGCTCATCCGCGCCCGCTATCCGATTCTTTACATCATCTCAAGTGAAGAAACGCGCGTGCAGAACATGGTGGTGGAGATTGCGCGGCAACGTCAGAAGAAAGTGTTTGAGTGGAGTTACAGTGTCGGCATCGTGCCCGCTGGCACTTCCATTCAATCGCAGAAACATCGCAACGCCGCCACCAAGGACCCGCTCGCCGCACTGGATCAGGTCATCGAGCAGGTCGAGCCGGCGATCTTCATATTCAAGGATTTTCACCCGTTCCTGACCAAAAATAATTTCGCGATCATTCGCAAATTGAAGGAGATTGCGTTGCACCTGAAGAACAGTTTCAAGACCATCATCCTCGTTTCTCCGGCCCTCGAAATCCCAACCGAATTGGAAAAGGAAATCACCGTGCTTAACTTTCCTTTGCCGAACCGCGATGACCTGGCCGCGTTGCTGGATAAGATCGTGGATGAAGTGAAGCAGTTCAAGCAGGTGAAAATTGATTTGGACGAGGCTGGACGCGAGCGGTTGTTGCAGGCGGCGCTCGGTTTGACGCTCGGCGAGGCGGAAAACGTTTTTGCCAAGATAATCGTCAAGGACGAGCGATTGAGTGGTGAAGACGTCAATGAGGTTTTTGCCGAGAAACAACAAATCATTCGCAAGAGCGGGCTGTTGGAGTATTACGCGACAACCGAAACATTTTCGCAAGTGGGCGGTATGAGCGTTCTCAAGGACTGGTTGCAAAAACGCGCCAGTTCGTTCACTGACCAGGCACGCGCATTTGGTTTGCCCGCGCCCAAAGGAATCTTGCTGCTCGGCGTGCAAGGTTGCGGCAAAAGCCTGTGCGCAAAGGCCGTTTCCAGTTTATGGCAACAACCGTTGCTGCGCTTCGACATGGGCCGGATGTTCGGCAGTCTGGTGGGTTCGTCCGAAGAAAACGTCCGCAAAGCCATTTCCGTGGCGGAATCGGTAGCGCCTGCGATACTTTGGGTGGACGAAATCGACAAGGCATTCGCTGGTTCGCAAGGATCGGGCGCGACCGATGGCGGCACGACGGCGCGTGTCTTTGGCACGTTTCTGACCTGGCTCTCAGAGAAAACAGCGCCGGTTTTTGTGGTCGCCACGGCCAATGATATTTCCCAACTGCCGCCGGAGTTGATGCGCAAAGGCCGTCTGGACGAAATCTTTTTCGTTGATCTGCCGTCGGAATCTGAACGTGAAGAGATCTTCCGCATTCACATCACCAAGCGTGGTCGGGAACCGAAGAATTTTGATCTCAAGGCGCTCGTGGATGCGAGCAAGGATTTCAGCGGCGCGGAGGTCGAGGAGGCGATCATCAGCGCGCTTTACGACGCCTTTTACGCCCAACAAGAACTCGCCACGGATCACATTCTGGAGGCGTTGCGCCAGACCGTGCCGCTGGCCAAAACGATGGACGAGCAGATCAATCGATTGCGAACCTGGACCGAAGGACGAGCGCGTAATGCCAGTGTGGTGCGGGCGCTTGCTGGGGACAACGCGCGGCGCCGGATGGAGTTGTGATTTTTTGTTGAGTCGCGCGATTCAATACTGCAGCCAATATGGATTCGCCGTGGAGCAAATTGTACGATCCTTCTAAGGACCGGCGCTACGGGGCGCTCTTCTTGTCGTGTCTGTTGGGGGGCCTCGGCTTGCTGATTCTGGCAGCCATTTTCTTAAAGGCGGTCATGGATTCTGAACTTCAAGGCTATGTCCTGCCGGCGCTGCCGTTAGTCGGGTTGTTGTCCGTTGTATGGGCTTTTCTGGCGTTTCGCAGCGCGCGACAGCGTCAGCGGGAGCGTGACAAATATCCACCCTTGTCGCGTGACGAATTGCGCGTAGCCCGGTCAAAACTGTTGAAAGATCGAAAGGAACAATCATGAGCGCAGTATGCATTTTAGCTCCAGTCGTGATCGCTGCCTGGCCTGCGTTTAGCGCGGCGGTCGTGGCGGCGGCGGCTTCCATGGGCTACGTGGTGGCGGAAGAAACGGCCGCCCAAATGGCTCGATGCGGCCAGCAACAAAAATCCACGAATCGCGTGGATCTGGAAATTGACCAGAGCGAACTGGTAACCGGGCAACTCGGAAGAGACCAACACATTTCTGTTTCCCGTGATGGAGTGACCGTGACTTTTTCCCGCGATGCCCGAGGCAAGGCGGCGTTGTGTGTCACCGGCGAGGGGCACAGCGCGGAAGCGTTGAAAGCGATGGGGGAGGAATTAAGTCAGAGAGTTGTGCAAAAATATGTTTATCAGCGTTTGATGGATGAAATGGTGGCGCGGCAATTTCATGTCGTCGTCGAGGAAACCGATGCGAATCAGGCGATCCATCTTAGAATTCGTCACTGGCAGAACTAAATGCAGCGAACAGCGCTCAGGCATCTATGCCGCAAAGAGAATATGAAATAACCATCGGGCCGGATGGCAAAGTGGAGTTGAACATTCATGGCTACAAGGGGAAAGGCTGCCTCGATGCCGTCAAAATGTTCGAGCAGATCATTGGGTCAGTTGAGTCGCAACGTGCGACCAGCGAATTTTACGAACCGGAGGAGCAGGTGCAATATCGAGTGGATCAACGACATTAGCCATCTGGCCCAGGGCGGCGTCACGGCCAGAAGAAGATATGAGCAACTTCCCGTCATGTTACTATCCTCCTCGTGCCCGGTGGTACAGTCCCGTGTTTTATCTGGGGGATGCCGTGCGTCGTCGGTTGCACCTGGAACAGTTGCACCCTCCGCCGGGAATCAGATGGCCCGTTTTCTTTGTGGGTCTGGCGTTGCCCGGGTTTTCCTTTTGGGCGTCCGGACGGAAGATTTTGGGTCAAGTCGCCATGGGTTTTTACGTCCTCACGATGTTAATCTTCCTCATCTGGCTCGGTTACCCAATCGCCAATGTTGTCTTTGGGTTGATGATCTCACTGCATGTCAGCAGCATCATTTTTCTTTCGAACCATTGGCTGTCGGAACTGAACGTGGTTCGTCGGCTCGTGATTTCTCTGGCGATTTTGTTTGTCGTAAGTCGGTTGATTTACATTCCGGCCCTCGACTTGATGGAGAAATATTTGGCCATGCCTTTGCAAATGCGTGACCGGGTGGTGGTAGCCAGCACGATGCTTGGAAGCAAATCAATCAAGCGAGGTGACTGGGTGGCTTACCATTTTACCGGGGGCAGCGGTCACGGTGTTAAAATTCGCGATGGTTATGGGCTTGATCCGGTGCTCGGCATCTCAGGCGACCAGGTCCGCTTTGGCCCCACTCACTTTGAAGTGAACGGGAAGACGTTTACGCGGTTGGCTCACATGCCGGCTAAAGGTGAAATGGTTGTGCCGGGAAAACAGTGGTTTATCTGGCCGAGTTTGGATACCGTAACGCAACGTAATGTTGCAGAAGAGAGCGTTTCCGAAGCTGTGCTGGATTCAGCCTTAATCTCGAACGAACAGATTATCGGTAAACCTTTCCGTCATTGGTTTTGGCGGCGACAATTCGTGCCATGAGTCGATTCGTCAATCTTGAGTTTGATGACCAGTTTGAGGACCGCTCTGACGCCAGCGAGGTCGTCAAGGACGAGGCTTATTATTTCTCACAAGGGCAGGCGGCGTTTGAGAACGGTCAATTTGAACAAGCCCTGCGTTTATTCGCCAAGGTGCTCGAACACAATCCGCAGAACGCTGCCGCCTGGACCGGTCAAGTTCGGATGTTGATCGAACTCGGTGAATTTCGGGAAGCCAAACTCTGGGCTGATAAGGCGCTGGAACGTTTTCCTGTCGAGCCTGAACTGCTCGCCGCCAAAGCCGTAGCGCTCGGCCGCAGCGGCGACCTTCAAGCTGCTTTGGCTTTTTCCGACGCGTCCATCGAAGAGCGCGGCGACACGCCCTACATCTGGCTGGCGCGCGGGGATGTCCTGTTGGCGCGCGAGGAGAAGCGCGCGACCTATTGTTTCGAGAAGGCACATCTCCTGTCGCCCGACAATTGGTTTTATGCCTGGCTGACTTCGCGGATTTATTTCTTCTATCAAAAATTTTCCCTGGCCTTCAAATTTGCCCAGCAGGCCTTGACGCTGGATTCGGGTCAGGGTGCCATCTGGCTGCAAGTGGGACAATGTCAAATGGCCCTGGGACTGGTCGATCCCGCCAGAAATTCTTTTGAACAAGCGCGGCAATTGAATCACAATTCGCTGGAAGTGAATGAGGCGTTGGTGCGACTTTCAAAAATTGGCTTGTGGTCGAAGCTGCGCCGGCAGGGGCGTCAACTCTTTTCCCAATGAGCAAATCAAAATTGGAGTGCTTGTTGGCTGCTGCCAGTGAAAATTGCGCTTCCGACCTTCACCTCATTGCCGGCGTGCCTCCCGCGTTCCGGGTAAACGGAGAAATCATCCTGGCTGACGAAGATGTGCTTCATCCCGGCGAAATCACGGAGATGGTCGCAAGCCTGTTGAGTGCCGTGCAACAGGAGAAGTTCGAGCGGGATTGGGAACTGTGCGTTTCCCTGCTGCACAGCGCCGCGGGCCGGGTCCGGGTGACCTTTTACAAGCGCAACGGGCGTCCGGAAATGAGCCTGCGCTTTTGCGGCGACCGTATTGCCTCTCGCGAGGAACTGGGTCTGCCCGCCAAGATCGATGATTTGGCGCGCAAGCCCAACGGCTTGGTCTTGATCACCGGCCCAACTGGGGCAGGAAAAACCACCACACTGAATTATCTCGTCGATCTGATCAATCGCGAGCGCCGCTGTAAAATCATCACAATCGAGGACCCCATCGAGTTCGTGCACGAGAACCGACGGGCGATCATCGTCCAGCAGGAAGTGCTCACGGACACGCATTCCTTCAATCGCGCGCTGATCCACGTTCTGCGACAGGATCCGGACGTAATTGTCGTCGGGGAGATGCGGGACCACGAAGCCATTTCCACGGCGTTGACGGCGGCGGAGACGGGGCATCTCGTGATGGCCACGATGCATTCACCCAATGTGTCACATGCCTTGGAACGCATCATCGGTGTTTTTGAAGGCAGCGCCCAGAAGCAGATTGTTTTGCAACTGGCCAACGCGCTGCAAGGTGTGATTGCTCAGGATTTGTTGTCTTCAGCCGACCGTTCCCGGCGTGTGCTGGCGTACGAACTTTTGCTCGCGAACGCCGCCGTGCGAAACTTGATTCGCGAGAGCAACCTCCACCAATTGGAGAATACCATTCAAACCGGCGGCAAGGAAGGAATGGTGCTGATGGATAATTGTCTGCATGACCTTTATTGCCGGTGTCAGATCAGCTACGACACGGCGCTGAGTCGTGCGCGTCATCCCGACCATATCACACGGCTCGTCAAATCGGGCGAAACGAACGATTGATTCGTCGCTCGCCGATCCGGCTTAAAAGCCAACGGCAGGAGCTGAAGTTTAAGTTCGCCAACATCGGCGAATGATTTCTTGCAGTGAGTCGGGAATTAACCGAGCTTCAAGCTGAAGCCTGACCATGAGCCAGACCTACGAAATCATTCGTGGAACGCTGATCCTGCTGGTTGTTCTGGCGGTGACGGGATGGATTTTGTTTCGCTGGTTGAAACGCAGCAAAGATGAGCCGGGCGTCTTGATCGTCAAGTGGATCGTCACCATTCCACTGGTGGTGCTCGCCTTGTTGTCGGTTAAACTCTTTTCGGTTGTGGGACCGTTCGTCATCGTCTTTTGCGCAATTATCCTGTCCTTCATGTGGACGCCGAATCTTGCCTCAGCGTTGGTCAAGCCGCTCACCAGCGCGATTGATGGCGGCGACGAAGAACCTGAACCGCGCCCATTTTATTCCATCGCCCGCGCCCAGCGAATGAAGGGCAACTATGCCGAGGCGCTGGCCGAAGTCCGCAAGCAACTGGACAAGTTCCCGGATGATTACGAAGGCACGCTGTTGCTGGCGGAATTACAGGCCGAGAATCTCAACGATCTGCCCGGCGCGGAAATGACCATTCAACGCTGGTGCAACGAGCCAGACCATCCGCCCTTGCAGATTGCCGCCGCGTTGAACCAGCTCGCGGACCTGCATTTGAAACTGGCCCAGGACCGTGAGGCGGCGCGGCTGGCCTTGGAAAAAATCACCGTGTTATTTCCCCACACGGAAATGGCGTTGAAGGCAGCGCAGCGCATTGCGCATCCCGGTGACGACCGGATGCTCCTGGGCCGCCATGACCGGCAAAGATTCGCGGTTCGCAAAGGTGTCGAGAACGTCGGGTTGTTGGAGAATTCCAGACACTTGAAACCCGCTGAAATGGATCCGGGAACACAGGCTGCGAACTACGTGAAGCATTTGACGGAACATCCGCTGGACAGTGAGGCGCGGGAAAAGCTGGCGTCGATTTACGCCGATCATTATCAGCGCCTCGACCTCGCCGCCGATCAACTGGAACAGTTGATTCAGCAACCCAACCAGCCGGCCAGACAAGTCGTGCATTGGTTGAATCTGCTCGCTGATTTGCAGATCAAGCACGCCAGCGATCTGGCTGGAGCACAGCAAACTTTGCAGAGGATCATCGAACAATACCCCGGTCTGGCGGCGGCGGAAAAGGCGCAACGGCGGCTGGACACTTTAAAGCTGGAACTTAAGGCAAACGAAAAAAGCCAGGCGGTCACGCTTGGCTCTTACGAACAAAACATTGGGTTGAAGCAGCGCAGTTAACGCAACTTCAACGCGATCTGTTTCTCCATTTCGTGGGCGAGATCAATATCCGCAGCGCCGCCTTTCGCCCGGGCCTGAACGATGACGTGGGTCACTTTTTCATCGATCTTATCGACGCGCACCCAGACCGTGCGGGTGTTCACCTTGGCTTCGAGTGAATTGTTGATCGTGTTCTCCCCCGTCAGCACGCCGTTGAAAGCGAGCACTTCTTTGGCAGCGGCAAAGACTTGGGCCAAGGGCCTCTCATAACTGCCTTCAATTTTGTCTTTAACAAACGGCACACCGGGATTCCTCCGTCCGTCCACAGTGTTGACGCAGCCAGCAATCAGGAACGCCAGCCCGCAGACGGCCAATAGCGCAAAATTTTTTGTTTTCATTTGCGCTATGCAATCACAATCGCAGTTTGCGTCAAGCACTAAGAACCTCGCCGACGCCCAGGAATTTCCTCCCGATGAAACCGGCGAACCCGGAGCGGGTGCATCGTCATCCTGCTCGACAAGTTTTGCGGTTGATGGCATTTTGGAAGGGCAATGGAAAAACTGGAACAACTGCGCGCTCTGCTCCGCTCTTACGGCTCGTGCCTTGTCGCTTACTCCGGTGGCGTCGATTCCGTCTTCCTGGCTTACGTGACTCGCGAGGTTTTGGGCAATCGTTCGCTGGCGGCCATTGCGGATTCGCCGAGTCTGCCGCGGCGCGAATTGGAGGAAGCGCTGGCCATCGCGGAACAATTTGAGATTCCGGTGCGCGTGGTGCACACGCAGGAATTCGAGAACCCCGATTACCTCGCCAACCCGAACAACCGTTGTTACTTTTGCAAACACGAATTATTCACCGAGCTGGAACCACTGGCGCGGCAGGAAGGTTTCGCGGTGATTGCTTACGGAGAAAACGCAAGTGATGTCGGCGACTTTCGTCCCGGCGCGCAGGCCGCGAAGGAATTTCAAGTGTGCGCGCCGCTCAAAGAAGTTGGTTTGACCAAAGCCGAGATTCGCGAGCTGTCGGCGCAGCTTTGCCTGCCGACGGCGGACAAGCCGCAGATGGCCTGCCTCAGTTCACGCATTCCGCACGGCGAAGCGGTGACGCCGGAGAAGCTGAGGATGGTGGAAGTGGCGGAAAATGTGTTGAAGGATTTGGGGTTTTACGATGTGCGGGTGAGGCATCATGAGTTGAAATCCGAAATCCGAAATCCGAAATCCGAAATTCTTCTGCACTTGGCGCGGATTGAAGTGGGTCCGCAGGAGATCCCGAAATTGTTGGCGAACGAATCGTTCACGCGCGTGGCCGAGGCGCTGAAGAAAATCGGCTATGCGCATGTGACGCTGGATTTGCAGGGCTATCGGCGCGGAAGTTTGAATAATCCGAGTGCGTCTCTGGCCAGTCAATTGTGACATCAGCGCGCGAGACGCGCAGCAAGGCGTTGGATTGTACCATTAGCGTCGTTCGAGTCCACGATCAGGATGCTGCTTATCATGGCGTACGACGGTGATGCGGATGCCGCCGGGGATTTCCCGGAAGAGGAAATGATAAGGGAAGCGCCTTAAGTTGACCCGTCGCCGATTTCGCGTCTCGAAATGGAACCGTTGTGGATTGGCAGCAGCTTGGTTGATGAACGAGTTCAACTCCTCCCAGAACTCGTCGCCCAGGCGGTCGTTGATGCCGTCGTAGTGGCGCAGAATTCTTGAGACGTCTCGCTGAACAGCCGGGTGGTAAACCACCTTCATCGGCCGCGTTCCTGTTGGACACGACGAACGAACTCCTCATGCGAAATCGCGGCTACCTGCCCTGCTTCCAATTCCTGTTCCCGCCTCTCGACCTCTTCATCAGAGACGTCCGTTCCCGGGGGCGGCAACGTGTCGAGTAGCTTCGTGGCCAACTTGGCGCGTTCAAGCTCCGTCAGAGCCAGCGCCTCCTGTTCAATTTCTGCGAGTTTCATGCCGCCAAGATACAAACTCCCGTTACGGTTTGCAACCTTGGTTAAGTCAACGCGCCGGCGTCAGTGCGGCCGTCAACCATCAACTCTCAACTCTCAACCTTCCTCACTGTTGCGCCGTGCGGTAGAAGGCGGCGCCGGGCGGCGGGGAGGTTTCGTGATATTCGATGAGGCCGGAGGCGGGCGCCGTGTTCATGACGAGGGCGGACCACGGGCCGGTCAAGCTGGGGGCGCGCTGCAAGCGGTAGGTGAGATCTGGGACACCATCGAAGCGGAGAAAGCAACCGCCGCCTGCCGACGCGAGGTCGGCAGGCGCTGTTATTCGCGATGAGGTCTGGCGTCGCGAGCTTTATTTGTCGTCGCCGTGGTGGTCGTCATCACCGGCGTGGTGGTGATCGCGAAGCACCGTGAGGTGGTAAGTCACATCCAGGACGAACGAGCCGACCGCGCCGTGGAAGTGGATCGTGTGGTGGCCGACCGGGAGCGGCGCCAGCATCAGGTAGTAGCCGTCGCCGACCACGGGACTGACGGTGATCGGAGTGCCGGTCGTGTTACTGTAGCAATCCAGTCCGAAGGCCGTCAGAATGTTGTCCGTGGAAGGGAGCGTGTAGCTGAATCCGTTCGGCGACGGGGTTTGCACGCGGTAGGGCGACTTGAGCGCATTGGCCAGCCCCTTGACCGCGATGCCATCAATCGTGCAACTCATATCGGTGGCGCTGTCCATCGCCCCGTTGGCAAAACTCCAAAGTTCCGCAATCGAATAGCTCGTATTGGGACACCCGGTATTGTCCGCCCAAAAGTTTATGATCGGGAAGAACAGATACGTGCCTTTGGGAATGGTACAATTGCGGACGACCGGATCGCTGGAGGCGAAACTGCCGCCGAGAAACCACACCTTGCCGCTTTGCCCCACGCTGCAATCACCCGTGTCGAACAGCGGATGATTGGCCGTGTGGAGCGAGAAGCACCATTGCCACCAGGCTTCGGACCATTGGGCGTAGGTCTTGTCGAATGTTTCTTCTCCAGGTGGGCGGATGGCTGGATTCTTCCCACCGTCGCCCGCCAACGCGGAGGTTTGCCACAGGCTGGCGACTACGAGCGTCAGCAGTCCGAGGGTGATTTTTGCGCTTAGGTTTTTCATGTTGTTTCTTTCGGTTCAGGCGCGATGCGCTTGTTTTGGTTTTTTGTTTGTTGTTGTTTAGAACGGGGTTCACCCTTCGGCGATTTCCGACCGGATTCGTTTTATTTTACTTAATCTGAATCCACGCGCTGTGTTGGCTGCCATCCGACAACGTGGCGCGCAGCAGCCAGATGCCAGTGCTCATGCCCGTGCCCTTGGTGTCCAGGTTGAACTGCCACTGCCCGCTGGTCAGGCGAAACTGATCCCCGGTGGTGGCCGCGTCTGTCGGCGTCGCATCAATCGGGTCGCTGGCCGTCGTCTGGTTCGAATACTTGATCACCTGCAGACGGTGGATGCCGGAAACGACCGGTGCGCCGCCACAGGCCGAGGTGAATTTGACCGGGATGGTGCTGTTGAGCTTAAAGGTGCGGACGGGATTGGCAAAACTGCCGCCCGTGGCATCCGCTCCGCCGATGGGGCTCAGGAAGCCGGTGAAGTTCAGCGCCGCGCGCGTAACCGTGAAGCTGCAACGTGATTGATTGCCGCTGCTGTCGGTAGCCGTGCAGGTCACCGTCGTGGTGCAGACCGGGAAGCCGGCACCGGAAGCCGGGGAATAACTTAGGGTTGGGTTGGGGTCACAATTGTCATGCGCCGTGGCCGAGAAGCTCACCGGCGTCAGCAAATTAATGCTGCATCCCAAAGTTATGTTTGCCGGGCAGGTGATCACGGGCTGGGTCGTGTCCGGAGGACCCAAACGGAAAACAGTCCCGTTGCCGAAGCTGGCGCCACCGTAGATCGCCCCGTAGGTCGTCCCGTAGATCGCCCCGTCGGTCCCCAGCACTGGGATACTGGCTGGACGGGCCCCGTCAGGGCCACTGAAGTTGTGAAGCAGCATGAATCCGCTCCCGTCCGAGTTCATCTTGAACACTGTGCCGGCACCACTGCTGCCGCCAGCGTCCGTCGTGCCGTAAAGCGCGCCGTCGGGTCCCAGAATTTCGGAGACCGGAGTTTGTCCATCAATACCGTTGAAGCTGTGTAGCACTTGGTTGACATAGGCGCCCGTTCCGTCCTTGCTAAGTTTGAATACAGTGCCTCCGCCATAGCTGCCACCCCACCCGGTGACGCCGTAAAGCGCGCCGTCGGTCCCCAGCACCGCGCCTATGGGAACTACGCCATCACCTTCGGTCAAACCGAAATTCCAGAGCACTGTGTAGCCAGTCCCGTCAGGGTTCATCTTGAACACTGTGCCAAAACCGCTGGGAGTGCCTAAATCGTCGGGAATGCCGCCATTTTCGGTCGTCCCGTAGATCGCGCCGTCACTTCCCTGCGCCAAGCCAGTGATGGCACCCGGACCAGATCCGTCCGAGCCACTGAAGTTGTGGAGCACCGTGAAGCCGCTCCCGTCCGAGTTCACCTTGAACACTGTGCCATCACCGGTGTCGCCGCCACTGTAAGTCATCCCGTAGAACGCGCCGTCAGTCCCCTGAAGCACTCTTGAGGGATACGCCCCGTCAGGTCCGCTGAAAGTGTGGAGCGTTGTGTAAGAATAGCTGCCAGTCCCGTCCGGGGTCAGCTTGAACACCGAGCCGCCACTGGAGTGCGTTGTCCCGTAGAGCGCACCGTCGCTTCCCTGCACAATGGCGTTATTCGCATTACCACCGTCAGAGCTGCTGAAATCGTGGATCACTCTATAAGTGTAGCCGCCGGTTCCGTCCGGGGTCAGCTTGAACACCGTGCCGAGGCCGCTGCTGCCGCCTAATTCCGTAACCCCGTAGAACGCGCCATCAGACGCCTGCATCAGGCCAACAGGATTTTGACCGGATTGGTCTCCAAATTCGAAGGACTCCAGGGTTTGAAAGCCGCATGGGGTAACCGTAACCTGCGCCAGCCCACTGAAGCTGACAGCCATCGTGGAAATGAGCAGCAGGACACGGCCTGCTGCGACGAACTGTTTGAACGCCGACGGGAGGACCAGCCGCGTGTATAAGTGTGTTTTCATGGTTTTGTTTGGATTTGTTGGTTTGACTGCATACCCCTTTCAAAAGGATTGGCCGGGGAGAGTTACAGGAAATCGACGGAAAAATGGAGTGGTGGAGTGCTGGAGCGGTGGAAAAGACACGGCAGACGTCAGCTTTTGCTCCCGTCAAGGGTGCGCCAAGCATTTGCGTAAGTAGTTGAAACCTGGCAAATCCGAAATCCGAAATCCGAAATCCGAAATCCGAATGCCAGACGTCAAGCACAGAGACTTGCCCCGAAGGTTAGAGCGGCGCTGTGCGCCCGTTCCGGCATCCTTTCCTTCCTTGTCAACAGGCATCCCAGGGCACAAGATATTGGCGTGAGCGAAAGCAATATCTCAACTCTTAGGCCGGCCATCACGCCAGAGGCACCGCCGCTGCGCGTGGACGAGCAGCAAGTGATTCGCGTCGGCAGCACGCGCGTGACGCTGGACACGATCGTGGCGGCATTCCAACGCGGCGATACGCCGGAAGAGATTACTCGCAATTACGATGCGCTGTCCCTTGGCGAGGTTTATCAGGCCATCGGTTACTACCTGGCACACGAAACCGAGGTGGATGCGTATCTGGAGCGACGCGGGGTTTCACGCGCGGCGATTCAAAAGGAAGTAGAGGCACAGCATAACCCGAACGGCACTCGCGAGCGCCTGCTGGCGCGCCGGAAGCAACCTGTCTGATGCTCCGGTTCGTCGCGGACGAGAATTTCAACGGGTAGGGCGCGTCAGTCCTCTGCGCGCCGTTTTCATAATGGAACAGTTCGGCGCGCACGGAGTGACGCGCCCTACCTTTGGAAATTTTGGAGAAAACGTTGCGTGAGAAAGGTCAGTCACCATAGCAAGCGTGAAGTCGCCTTGGCGGCTTTGCGCAAGGAGAGCGACCGCGCGTTGTTGGACTTGATTCGACGCCGCCTGGCCTTGCCGGTGGCGAAGCGGATGAATATTTTGCGCGTGCGGTTGCCAGGTGGCGGGTCGCATTTGTGAGGGAATTCAGAGACCGGCGGGACGCCCGCCCTACTTTTCGGTTTTTTGCAACTCAGTCAGTTTCTGCTTCCATTCGGTGACTTTGTCTGACTGGCCCGTGGCTTCGTAGAGTTGGACCAAACGCTGAAGCGTTTCCTTGAGACGCGGCTTGCCGATGGCGGGAATCTTGTCTTCGCGCTGCTTCATCCCTGCGTAGCCGGAGACCAAAAAAAGCTCAGCCTCTGCGTATTTTTTCTGTCCCAGCAGGGTGCCCCCCAGCAAGCTCCGAGCATTAAAGGTCAACCAACTGTCTGGCTGCGTCTTCTCCCGGATAGCCAGGCACTCACGGGCCGGTCTTTCTGCCTCCACGAACTTCTCCCTTTGAAGCAAACCCGTGGTGAATGACGCAAGCTCGCTGGCATACGGGTCGGTGCGAGACTCCCGGTAAGGCACGTTGGCTTGGTAAAGCTTCACGCGCGCGAGGTAATCTGCTTTTTCCTTCTCACTCAGTAACAACGCAATCGCCTCCTGCTGGGCACTGACGGCCTTGGAAAAGTCGCCGAACTCTGCGTAAGCGGCAGCTAAGGTGTCGAGCAATCTTGGGTCCTTGCGGTCTGTCGCTGCCACCGCTTTTTCCGCGAAGGCCACCGCACGCTGTCCGTCGCGCAAACTTGGATCCTCACTCGTTGCCAGATCCCAAGCCAGGTCATTGATCGCAACAGCGTTCCCGGCCCCCGCGGCGCCAGCGCGAATCCCCAACGCTTCTCGAAGAGCCGCCTCGGCATCGGCTGGCTTGCCCTCCAACCGGAGTATGAGTCGCAGCAAATCGAGAGAGGCGGCCATCCGTTCGTCGGGGGGTGATCTCCTGCGGTTCGCCAAGTCGTCGCGAACCATTTGCTCTGCTTCCTGAGGCTTGCCATGATGAAGGAACATCTTGGCCAAGCTGGCGAACGAGCTAGCTACTAAAGGATGGTTATCCCCCAACACCTTTCGCCTCATCGCCAGCGCCTGAGTGTGCAACTCTTCCGCCTCAACCCATTTGCCTTCCACGTCGAGCACCCCGGTAAGTCTTATCAGTGCGGTGGCCAAAGCCGGACTTTCCTTCTCGCCGAGCTGCCTCCACATGGCTAGCGCCTCGCGCTGCACCGATTCGGCCTCAGCCAACTTGTCCAACTTCGAGAGCACGGTGCCCAGGGCGTTGAGCGCAGTTGCCACATCCCGATCTGGAGTCGCCCTGCCGCGCAACCGCCGCCACATCTCCAAACCTTCCCGGGCCGGTTTCTCGGCCTCCACGACCCTGCCTCCAAACTGGAGCGTGTCGCTGAGACTGATGAGTGACTCGGCTACGTCTGGATGGTCATTAGTGAAGACTGCCCTTCGGATCGCCAGCGCTCTGCCCTTGACGGTTTCAGCCTCGGCCAGCTCATGTTGCTCGTGTAGTACACGCCCGAGGCCATGGAGTGACGCGGCCACCGATGCATTCGTGCCCCCAAAAAGCGTTTCACTTAGCTTCAAGGCCTGTTCGTACATCGCTTTAGCCTTTGGATAATCGCCCGAGTCGAAGTAGGCGGTCCCAATGGTACTCAGCAGTTCCGCCTCGACCTCGGGCTGGCTGACGAGGTCCTTGCCCACCCGCTCCGCGGTTTTGTCCAGAATCTCCTGCAACATCTTCGTGTCGCGGCCCAATGCCACCGACGGGCCAACTCCCTTGAGCATGTCCTTGAGGAATTGGGATACCGTCTCGGCCCTTTGCTCGGAGGCGAGGGCGCGTTGACGGTCGGCCTTTTCTTTGAGGAACATCCAGGTGGAGACGCCCAGGCCAATAATCAATGCGGCAGCCACGGCGCTCGTGGCCGCGACGGCGATTTTGTTCCGGCGAACCAGTTTCTGGAAACGGTAGGCCGCGCTCGGGGGTCGGGCCACGACCGGCTCGTTGGCCAGATGGCGTTGGATGTCCATCGCCAGACCGTTGGCCGATTCGTAACGGCGCGCGCGGTCTTTCTCCAGCGCCTTCATCACGATCCAGTCCAGATCGCCGCGCAGGAGGTTGGGCAGTTTGGCAGATTCGATCTGGCGGCGTTGCGCCACGGTGGTCAGTTCCTGTTCCGTCAGGGTCGTCAAGCGCGTGGACGGACGCGGCGGTTCATTTTCGCGGATGACGCGGAGGATTTCGTCGAGGGCGGAACGGCGAAGTCCTTCCAAATCAAAGGGCGGGTGGCCGGTGAGCAGTTCGTAGAGCAGGACGCCCAGACTGTAAATGTCGCTCCGGGTGTCAATGTCCAGACCGCCCAGGCCGGCTTGTTCCGGGCTCATGTAAGCGGGCGTGCCGAGGAATTGCTCGAAGGCGGTGAAGAGGGTTTTGTCCGTGAGCCGCTGGTCGGTGGTGGCCTTGGCGATGCCGAAGTCAATGACCTTGGGCATCGGCGCGCCATCCTGTTCGGTGACGAGAATGTTCGAGGGCTTGAGGTCGCGGTGGATGATGCCCTTCTGATGCGCGTGCTGGATCGCCTGGCAAACGGGAATGAACAGGTCGAGGCGCTGGCGCGTGGAGAGTTTTTGCTGGTCGCAGTAGCTGGTGATCTTGACGCCGCGCACCAGTTCCATGACGAAGTACGGGCGACCAGCGGAAAGTTGAGAGTTGGGAGTTGAGAGTTGAGAGTGGACGGCCCCCTCACCCCGCCCCTCTCCCCCAGCGGGGGAGAGGGTGTCCGAAGGACGGGTGAGGGGGCGCTCAGTTGAACCTGCATCGAGGACTTTGGCGATGTTCGGATGATCCATAATCGCCAGTGCCTGCCGCTCGGCTTCAAAGCGAGCAATGACGTTCCGGGTGTCCATGCCCAGCTTGATGATCTTGAGGGCGACCCGGCGGCGAACCGGTTCCTCCTGCTCGGCCATGTACACGATGCCGCAACCGCCTTCGCCGATTTGTTGGAGGAGTTTGTAGTGGCCGATGCGGTCGCCGGGTTTTTCGGCGAGAAGTGGGGTGGTGACGGCGCTTGGAGTTCCGGCTTTAGCAGGTTCCTCTGACTGACCGCCTGAAGGCGGGACTCCGAACTGGGCGGTCTTTTCTTGCGCCGCCAGGCCGAGTTGAAGCAGGCATTGAAGGCAATGGCCGCCGGGCGCGTCGGATGGCAACTCCGCGCCGCAGCGGGAGCATGTTCGTGATTCAGGCATCGCAAAATTCATTTAACCGCGGATGGACGCAGATAGACGCAGAATGGATTGCAACAATGCAGCAAATTCGCGCCCGTCGGCTCTTATCTGCGTTCATCTGCGTTCATCTGCGGTTCCCGTATCTTCTTTCAAAAGCAAAGCCGCGGAGAAGTTACAGAGTTTCTAGTTCGCAATCGCCGCGAACAGTTGTCGGATTTCATGGTCTATTTCCTCAGGGCTGGAAACGGTATGAGCGATTTCGCTGCGCAGCACCTCGCCAAAGCGCCGTCGCAACCTGTGCAACGCCACCTTGACGGCGCCTTCGCTCATGCCCAGTTCCGCCGCCCACTCGGCAAACGCGCCGGGCGCCACTTCACCCGTGAGTGCCGGCTCGAGTTGCACAATGAGTTCAGCTTTCCCGCCGGTGTTGTATTCCTGCCGCAACCGGGAGAGCACTTGTTCTACGACGGCCAAGGCCCAGCGGCGCTCGAAGAGCTTCTCCGGCGTCAGCGACTCGACCGGCTCGCGGAGATAAAGTCCTTCCGCCGCCGCTTCGTCCAGGGAAATAATCTGACGCTGGCCGCCGCGTTTCAAAGTCTGGCGCTTGTCCCATTCGTTGGTGAGAAAATTCGTCAATGCGGCCAACAGGAAAGTGCGAAACTTCCCTTTGCGCCGATCCACTTTCTTGAGCGTTTCCTTTTCGAGCAGGAATTCAAAGAAAGCCTGGGTCAAATCCTCGGCTTCGTGTTGATCAGAGCCGCGCCGCCGGATGAAAGCGTAAATGGGATACCAGTAAGTACGGCAGAGCCGCTCAAGTGCTGCCGTGGCGCGGGCGAGATCGGTTTGTCCTACCGCCAACACCACGCTCCAGTGCGTGGCGGAAAAAGCGCCCGCCCGTCCTTCCGCGACGCTGGGATCTTGAGTCGCAAATAAACTGTCGCCTGACCTGTCCATGGAGTTGCAAGACTCTTAGCAAATTGGACAACGCAAGGCAAGCCGGCTGAAACCGCAGGTGTGACTGCAAGTGGCGGGCAGGTTTGTTTCGGTCTTAATCATAATCTTCATCTTACGCCAAAACCTTTCTGTAAGGCGCGACGCTTTGATCCGGACAGGGAGATTAAGATTACGATCAAGATTGAGAGTAAGAACTGAAGCTTGATCGTGACATCCAGTCGCACCTCACGCCAATGTCGTTCTCGACAACGCCGGATCAAAGTGGCAGGTTGAGAGCGAATTTGAACGCGAGCGCCCGGCGATTGTCGTCGAGTTGCAGCAGCCCGCTCGGTCACGCAGCCATCGAGAACGAAGCAAACGTGAAACTTTACACGGGCGCTGGTTTTCAATTAAGAGTTTGGATTATGCCACAATTTTCTTACAAGGCGCGACGGCGCACCGGCGAAGCGGTCGAGGGTGTGCTGGATGTTGCCGACCGTTCGGCGGCGCTGTTGCAAATTGAGCGGCTCGGGCTTTTTCCCGTCGCGGTCGAAGCGGCGAAGGGCGGCGTGGGGGCGACGATTGAACGGGCGGCGGTTCCCAAACGGGATTGGGCAGCCGCCTTGCCGCCGGCGTTGCGTGAAATTTTGCAGCGCAAGCGCAAACCCAAACTTCAGGAGCTCGCGACGTTCACGCAACAACTGGCCAACCTGCTCAAGTCCGGCATGCCGCTGACGGTGGCGCTGAACAGCATGATGCACCTGGAGTCGAAGGGAATCTCGGGCGACGTGACCAAACAACTCAAGCAGGAGGTGATGGAGGGGAGAAGTTTGTCGGATGCGATGGCGCAACAGCCGGGGATTTTTTCCGAAATGTATATCAACATGGTGCGGGCGGGCGAACAGAGCGGAGCGCTGGTGGATGTGTTGCGCCGGTTGGCGGACCACTTTCAGCAATTCGCCGAGGTGCAGGCAAAATTTACCGCGGCGATGATTTATCCGGCGCTGGTGTGCTGCGTGGGCGTGGTGATCATCGGCTTCTTCATGTTTTTCATGATGCCGCGATTCATGGAAATGTTCAGTGGTTTCAACCTGGCGTTGCCATTACCGACGCGGATGTTGATGGCGTTCACGCATTACTTCACGCGTTTCTGGTGGGTGTTGTTCGCAGTGGCGTTGGTGTGCGTGATGTTGTTCAAGCGCTTTCAAGCCACCGAGGAAGGCAAGCGAAAAATCGACAGTTGGAAGATGAGCGCGCCGGTGGTTGGCAAGGTGTTCAAGTTAAATTTGTTTGGGCAGTTTGCGCGGACGCTTTCGACCTTGCTTCAAAACGGGGTGCCGGTGTTGACGGCGCTGAAAATCACGGAACAGATCATTCCTAATTTGATCATCAAAGACGCAATCGCGCGAACACGGGAAGGCGTGACAGACGGAAAAACAATCGCCCAACCGCTGGCCCACAGCAAAATTTTTCCGCAGTTGATGATCGACCTGCTGAAAATCGGCGAGGAGACGGGAGATGTGCCCGGCGCGCTTGAAAACGTGGCGGACACTTACGAAAACGAGTTGAGCATCCAGTTGCGGGTGATGACGAACTTGATTGAGCCGGTGTTGATCATCGCCATGGCGCTGGTGGTCGGCTTTCTCCTCTTGAGCGTCTTGTTGCCGTTATTCAAGTTGATTTCAGGCATCAGCGGCGGCCCCGCGCGATGAAATCTTCAAATTCCAGGAACCAGTTTCAGCGAGGAAGCACGACGAGCGGCAGGCAGGGCCGGCAAGGTTTTACGTTGATTGAAATCATGCTGGTGGTGGCCATCCTTGCGATTGTGATGACGATGGGCATGCCGGCCATCTATCGTTCACTGAAGCTGGAACCACTGCGTCAGGGAGCGAGTGACGTGGTGGAGGCGTGCAGCAACGCGCGGGCGCGCGCGATTTTGCAAGGAGGCACGATGGAAGTGGTGATCCGGGCGGAGGACGGGCAGATCAATGTCCAGCCTGCGAGCGGCGTGGCGGTTGCTGTTACGAATTCATCTGCCGCAAGTTCTGCAGCTTTTAGCGCACGACTGGGAAAGGACATCGGGATCGCCATGCTGGACGTCAACCTAATGGATCAAATGCAGGCGTCGGAAGCACGCGTGCGTTTCTTCCCCAATGGCACTTGTGATGAATTCACGCTGGTGTTGCAGTCCGAAAAAGGTGAGATCCGCAAGATCACGTTGGAAGCCACGACGGGCTTGGCTGATGTGGAGGCGCTGCGATGAACAGGCTGAACGGTGAGATGACTTGCCGGCAAGCGGGCGAGCAGCCTGACGCGCCGTCACATCGAAGCGCGATTGCTTTCACGTTGTTGGAGGTGATGATCGCGATGGGGTTATTCTTCATGGCGGTGTTTTCCATCCTGGCGTTGGTGTCGAATGGATTGCGCAATGCACGTGCCTTGCAGCAAACGACTGTGGATGCGGGGATGCTCGCCGCCGAACTTTCGCTCACTAATAAATTGACGGAAGGAACGGACTCGGGCGACTTCGGCGACTTGTATCCGGATTACAAATGGACGCAAGAGATCACCGAGGTGGGAACGAACGGTTTGTTCGAGGTGAAGTTCGTCATCATCCATCACACCGGCGGACGTTACGTGGAGTCGCCGATGAATATTTTGTTGTTCCGGCCGGAGTCAACAGTTGGCGGCATTGGTGGAGGGTTGCGGCGATGAAAATTTGCAGCCGGAACACATGGCGGGCGTTCACACTTGTGGAAATCCTAGTCGCAATGGCGATTTTGTCGATGGTGATCATGGCCATTTATTCCACGTGGCTGGCGATTCTACGCTCTTCCAAAGCCGGTCTGGCGGCGGCGGCGGCGGTGCAGCGGGAGCGTATCGCTCTGCGGGCATTGGAGGACTCGCTCTTGTCGGTTCGGTTGTTTGTGGCGAACAGCCGGTATTACGCTTTCATTGCCGATACCAGTGGGGATTTTGCGACGCTGAGTTTTGTGGCGCGGTTGCCTGATTCATTTCCCCGCGCTGGACGATACGGCGGTTTGGTGGTGCGGCGGGTGACGTTTTCGGTCGAAGCGGGAAGGGATTCGGTGAATCAACTTGTTTTGCGACAGGAACCGGTGCTGATGGAACCGAATGTCGATGAGGAGGAAAATCCGCTGGTGCTGGCGCGAAATGTGAGTCTGTTCAAGCTGGAATTCTTTGATGCCTCGCCGCGCGTCAATGACTGGGTGGATGAGTGGACACAAACGAATCAACTGCCAAAACTGGTGCGAATATCCCTCGGTCTGGGGCAGGCTGGTCGATACTCGTCTAAACCGCTGGACGAGGTCACTCGCACCGTGGCCCTGCCCGCTGTGGCCGTGCAACCGGCTTGGCAGATGGCCGGGCCGGGTCCAGCCGCGGGACAACCTGGAATGACGAATCCACCTGTTGGCAATCCGGGGAGTCGTGCGCCTGGGCGGCTGCCTTCAAAATGAAGATCGTAAAAGGACCTCCGCAACAGGGAATCGCATTGATCATCGTCATGGTCACGATTTTTGTTCTGGCAATGCTGGCAGGTGGTTTTGCTTATTCCATGAAAGTGGAAACCAAGCTGGCGCGCAATGCGCAGAATGAAGCAGAACTGGAATGGCTTGGGCGCTCGGGAGTGGAGTTGGCCCGCTACATACTCGCCCAACAAATGGCGATTCCTTCTGAGCCTTACGACTCATTGAACCAAAAATGGGCGGGTGGCCCGGGCGGTTTCGGCGACACGAACAGTATCCTGGCCGATATTTCCCTGGAGAATAATGAGCTTGGGAACGGGAGGTTTTCGCTGAAGATCGTTGATCAGGAGCGCAAGTTCAACATCAATGCGGCGGATGAAATGTTGTTGCGACAGGCGCTCATTTTGATTGGCGTCGATGCGGCAGATTCATCAACCATCATTGACTCGATTCTCGACTGGCGGGATCCCGATGATGACACGCATCTGAGTGGCTGGGAGAGCAATGACTATTTAGCGCTCGCGCGACCTTATGCGGCAAAGAACGGACCGATTGATGATTTGTCGGAACTGTTGCTGATCCATGGCGTCACGCCGGAAATGTACTGGGGCGCAGGTTCGACGAATTACCCGCCGACTGTTTATCAGCCTCGCTTGCCGGGTGGACTCGCTCCAGGCGCGCCACCGTCTTATCCAATCGGATTCGCCGACCTTTTCAACACAGTTTCGGATGGTCGGCTCAATATCAATACGGCTTCAGCGACCGCGCTACAAATGATCCCGGGCATCGACGAAAATACCGCGCAGGGAATCATCACCACGCGCGCCGGGCCGGACGGTGTGGACGGCACGGAAGACGACATTCCATTTCGCAGCCCGGGAGAGTTGATCAACGTGCCGGGACTCAATCGGCAGATTGTCGGACAACTGGCCCGCTATTTCAACGTGCGCAGCTCGACCTTCGAAGTGCAGGTGGACGCAGAAATAGATCAATACAAGCGGCAATACATTGCGTTGTTGCGCCGGAATAACCCTCGTGATGTTCAAGTGTTGTACATGTATTGCAAGTAAGTTTCTGCCAAAAGCAAGCTCGCTGGTCCACGCATGAAATCAGAACCGCCTCGCAAACGATTTCACGGTTCGTCCAAAATAATTTTTGTCACCGGAACGGACACGGGTGCTGGCAAAACATTACTCGCCGGGTTGCTCCTGCACCACTGCCGTCACTCAGGTTGTCACGCGCTGGGAATGAAACCCTTTTGTTCCGGTGGACGGGATGATGTTGTGTTCTTGAGTTCAGTGCAGAACCACGAGTTGCCGATGGATGAGATAAATCCTTTTTACTTCGCTGAACCGATTGCTCCTTTGGTCGCGGCGAGAAAGCGTCGAAGAGCGGTCAGATTGAGCGACGTTCTGGATCGAATTCGAAGGCTGGAATCAAAATGTGATCGGCTCATAATCGAGGGGGCAGGTGGCGTATTGGTGCCGTTGGGAGAAGGTTACTCGGTCTTGGATGTGATCGCCTTTTTGCGCTGTCAGGTCGTGGTCGCCGCACGAAACAAGTTGGGGATGATTAATCACACGCTCTTGACCGTGAAGGCATTGCAAGCTGTTGGAATTAAGAGCATTACTGTTATCTTGATGGGCTGTAGGGGGCGGGATGTCGCGGTTCACAGCAACCAGAATACGCTGCAGGAATTGCTCTCACCGATCACCGTCCTAAGCATCCCGTTCTTAGGTGAAGATGCCGTGCGTCTTTGTGCCCTAAAAAATAATTACAAAAAGACAAAGAAAACTATTGCACTGTTACCGAACTTTGATACTTTTGATCGCGTTCTTTTGAACGACTCAAAAAAGCGACTGACAACTAAACCAAGTGTTGACAGCGCGCGCAGTCGAAAATAATTTGGCTGCGTCATTAACAAAGCTGGGATGCCGAGTTAAACAGTAAATTCGGCACTCGGTTTTTTTGTCTCTTTAAATTGAGACGGCTTTTGGGCGGAGACGCCCGCTGCTCATTGAAAATTGAATTGTGCGATAAGTTGGAGCCCCTTGAAGAACATTCAGTTAGTGAGTGTTTTTCGAGAGTTTTAATAGATTAATAGTTGTTGGGCTTAATCAGCCTGACAAGAATCAACTAACGTTTTTAACGGAGAGTTTGATTCTGGCTCAGAACGAACGCTGGCGGCGTGGATAAGACATGCAAGTCGAACGCTGATTTCAGGGTAGCAATATTCTGAAGTCGGAGTGGCGCAAGGGTGCGTAACACGTGGGTAATCTGCCGTGAAGTTGGGGATAACTCGCTGAAAGGCGAGCTAATACCGAATGTGATCCTCGGGGGACATCCTCTGATGATCAAAGTTGGGGACCGCAAGGCCTGACGCTTCACGATGAGCCCGCGGCCTATCAGCTAGTTGGTGAGGTAACGGCTCACCAAGGCTAAGACGGGTAGCTGGTCTGAGAGGACGACCAGCCTCACTGGAACTGAGACACGGTCCAGACACCTAC
>JACQFP010000005.1 GCA_016200005.1 Verrucomicrobiota bacterium
CATCCAAACCTACGAACAGCGCTATCTGCAGCAGCGGCTCAAGGGCGTGCAACGGCAAGCCAAACAACTGGGGCTGACGGTGTTCTCGCTCTCCCTGACCCACGCGCTCCATACTCAAACCCAGGAGGTTCATGGATAGGCTCACTTCAAACGAAGAAAGTTAGAGCCTCGTCACCTCGGCTCCTACGCTAACAGGGAACAGGGCGCTTGCGGAGCAGATGATTCTCTCGCGGGCACATTACTCGCCCTTAAGGTAACTGATCAAATCCGCCATGTCCTGCCGACTCATGGCTTTTTCCAGTTCCTGCGGCATCAGCGAAAGCGACGAAGATGAAATGCTGACGATGTTGCCACGTGAAATGGTTTCTTCCACACCCAACGCCTGGCGCAGCGTGACGTTGTTGGCGGATTCGGATGCGATCAATCCGGAAATGGTCCGGCCATCTATCGTCTCGACGGTGTAATTGGCGAAGCCGGGCATGATTTCGTACTCGGGCACGATGATGTGCAACAGCATCGCCTCCTTTGGCTGGCTGCGGATGCCGAACAGGTCCGGCCCAACTGGCACGCCTTCCTGATCCAAGCGGTGGCAGGAGGCGCAAGTCTTCAGAAACACCGCGCGACCATTCTTCGGGTCGGGCTTGAGCGCCAATACCGATTTGTAGTCCTCATAAACTTTCATCCGATCGCCGCTTTGAAGACTCTTGAACAGTTCGGCAGCGCGCTGGCGGACGGCTTCGTCGCGATCCTGAGTCAATTGCTTGCGTCGTGCGGAATCCATCGCGCCCATCGGCATCGCCTTGGTTTCCAACGCGGTGAGCAGGGGAGGATGAAATTGCGGCTTGGCAATGAGCGAAGAGAGGACGGCTTCACGCACGGCGGGCGTGTAACTGTTCCAGCGTTCGCGTTCGAGCAAGGCCGACGCCAAGGCCGGATCGCTCATCTGGCCGAGTGATCGCACCGCCGCAATCTGCAATTCATTTGGGCTGGGCAAGCCGACGAGTTTGAGCAGGGTTGCGCCGGCGATGGAGTAATCGGCTTGTCCCAGCAATCCAACGGCCGCCAGTCGGAGTGTGAGCGGTTGTTGCGCGTCGGACGCGATTTTCAGCGAGCGATCGGTCAACTTAGCGACAAAGGTGCGGGCTGAATCCGTTGCAGGCGAATTTGTGGCCAACAAACTCGCGAGCGCCGAGCGGTCGGTGCCGCCGATTCCCCGACCGCGCAAGCCCTGCGCCATCCCGGAAGCAAAAGTTAGCTGGTCTGAGATCGGCAGCACGTCGGCAGCGGCTCCCACTTCACTCAATTGTGTGATTAAATTCTCAGGCGATTGACCGTCGCCCAACATGCGTCCCAGTTCTTCCCACAAGTCGGCCATGCCTTCGTCAGTTGCATGGAGCGACAGCACGGCCCGCAAAAAAACAGTTGGCCAACGACCCACGGAACTGAGCACAGCGGCGCGCGCCCAACGATCCTGCGTGTCGCGGACGGCGATCTTCGCCAGCGCCGGAACAATGCGCGCGTCATCCATGTCGCCGAGAGTCAAAGCGCATTGAAACCGCACACGAGTGTCAGGATCGTCCGCCAGCGCGATAAGCCGCGGAGTCCACTGCGGGGAGTTTTTCAACCGCGGCTCGGCCAGTTGAATGGCGTTTTCGCGGACGCCGGGATTTGAATCAACGAGTGCGCACAGGATTTGTTCATCGCCCAATGCACCCAAGCCGTCCAGCGTTCGCAGCGCATGGAGTCTGGCGACGGCGCTTCGTGCGTTCTTTGGCATCGGTTTCAGAAGAGGCACCGCCACCTTGTCTTGTCGTTCGATGAGTAATCGTTGCGCGGTCTCGCGCCACCAGGAATTGGGATTGTTCAATTCGTTGCACAGAGTCCTGGCTGATGCATTCGTGAGGTTTGGAATGCGCGGTTTGCTCTTTTGGTTCACGGCAACCACGCGGTAGATGCGGCCCATACCTTTGCCGCTGTCGAAATCGGTGTGCTTGCGAACGTCGCCGGGAAGGTACTGCGGGTGCTCGATGGTTTTGCGATGCATGTCGCAGATGTAAAGCGCCCCATCGGGTGCGTTGGCGAGGTTGACGGGGCGAAACCAGTTGTCGGTGGACGCGAGAAATTCGACGCCCTCACGAACACGTCGAGCTTTGAACGTTGCGCCTGTCGGCACTAATCGGTCGTAATGGACGAGGTTGCCCGTGGGATCGCACGAAAAGGCGCAGCCGCGGTACTCCTCCGGCAGCGCGGTGCCGCGATAGATGGCCACACCACACGCCGCAGTGAATGTTCCAGCGTGTGAATCCGCAGTCGTGAGGTTCCGGCTGATGGGATAAATTCTGGCCGCTGCGCCGTGCCCTTTCAGCGGTTCCGGCAACATGCTTTCGGGAAGATTCTGGACGGTGTCGGCGAAAGCCCGGTGCGGATTGCGTTGCAGGTAACGCGAGGGCAACACAACTTGCTGCACTTGTACGCGGTTCATGCAGATGAAGCGATGGCCGAAGTCATCAAACGTCAATCCGAACTGCGCTTTGCCGTCTGCTGCTTCGAACTCGTCGGTGTCCGGTCGAAAACGGAAGTCCGTTTTTGTTTCCACCGGTGGATGATTGAGATAACCGGGTGAAGTGATTTTTCCGCCGATGAGTCCGCTGGTGACGTAAACCCAGTTGTCAATCGCGAGTGTGGGATGACTGACTCGAAGCTGGGTGGTGCTGCCAGTAATGAAACCAGTGAGCACAACATTACGAATATCTGCACGACCGTCGCCATCTATGTCTTTGAAATAAAGAATGTCTGGCGCGCAGGTGACGAACACGCCGCCGCGCCAGGGCATCACGCCGTTGGGAAAAGTGAGGTTGTCGGCAAAGACGGTGCGTTTGTCGTAGCGTCCATCGCCGTTCGTGTCTTCGAGCACGGCCACGATTCCGACGGGAGGTTTGCCTTCACCAGGTCCGGTTGGATAACCTCGGTTCTCTGCGACAAACATCCGCCCTCGTTCATCGAAAGCGATGGCGACGGGATCCACCACCAGCGGTTCGGCAGCCACCAACTCAACTCGCAAGCCTGGCTCCAGCCGAAAGGAAGCCAACGCTTGTTGTGGAGTCAGCGGGCCGTCCGAGCCTTTAGCTCCTGCGGTTTGAGGTTCGGCCGCACTGAGTTGGAAGACCCCGAAAACAACCCAACAAAGAGAAGGGAACTTGTTCATGATGCGTCTCGGAAATCAACTGGAAGGGTAGTGAGATCCTTTGCCGCGAAGCAATGGAACGCGCCACAACCGCAAGCAAAGGAGCGCGGACAGCCTTGTCCGCGCCAACAGCATTGCTTGAATGGAAGACGCGGACAAGGCTGTCCGCGCTCCTGAAGAATCCTCGCGGCACGCGAAGATTCTGATGGATAGCAATGGGTATTCGTACTCAATTCTTAGGTCGCAATGTTGCCACGTCTGGTTCCAGTCGCAGGCCGTGTTTGTCCCGCACGACGCCGAGCTTTTTATCGATGGCCACCTCCACCGGGTCAGCGCCTTTTTGTTTTTGCCGTTTGCGGAATTCGTGGCGCAGCCACCAGTAGCCGGAGTTCCAGGAATAAAGAATATGCCCATGCGGTTTGCCGGTGACGGTGCTGATGGATTCGTTGAAGGCGGGCACGAAGGCGAGTTCCTTTTCGATGCGCCAGATCAGGTGTTGGTCCACTTCCTCCGACGGCATCCCGTGCAATCCAGCGACAAGGTAATTGGCGGCGTCGCAAAGAAACCAGGAGCCGCCAGCGCAATAAACACCGTTGTTCCCCGGCAGCAAGTCACCATTGGGCTGGGAGATGATGCGCATGCCGTAAGGCGATTGAATGCGGAGGGTGGTGCGCAGATGACCCAGCACCTGCTCGTCGGTCAGGAGCTTTCGACCGAACACCGCGAAGGTCAGCGCCTCACCATACAGCGTATCCTGGCCAAGCACATCCTGCCGCTTGAGGCTGGTCGGCATGTATTGTCCTTTGCTGTTGTACATGCTGCGGTAACCGGCCACCGCCCGCTCAACGTCCGCTGGACTGACCGCGAGACCCAGTTCTCTGGCGGCCAGCAAGGCGCCACAATGGAATCCCTGATTGCTCGCCGGAGCATCGTCGTCATCATAACGTTCCTGATCCATGTAAGTTTTGAAACCGTTCGTCAGAACAGTGCCGGATAATTGCGGAGGATAATAAATGCCGTTCGTCTCGTGTTTCTTGATATACTCATAGGAAAAACGCACCAGTTCATCGTTGATTCTTCCACCGGCCCGTTTGGCCAGGGCCGCCCATATCAAATAATACTGGGCGTTATCTTCATAATTGATTCGGTTCGCAAAAACGCTGCGAAATGCTTCCGTCATTTTCTCCGGGTCGGCCAATCCTTGCGCCATGTAAAAACCGTCGGTGACCCATTGCTTCCATCCGTAACCGATGCCTGAAATAAAAATGTAACGGCCTTCGTTGCGCATCAAATTGCGCCGACAAAGCAGATAAGAAGTGTTGCGAAGAATGGCTTCGAGCGCCGAATGATTCCAACCTTTGGCGTTGGCCAGCGCGAGGTGTGCCGCCAGTTGAACATCATATTGCGACTCCGCCCGGTCGGCAAACAACCAGGTCTCGTAACTCTTGGTTTCACCCGCCGCCAGCGATTGCCAACCGTCCATCTGGTATCGGTAAATGTCCGTCGCGTCTTTGATCATCAATGGATGTGGCTCGCGGCCATCGCCGTTCAAGACCGCCAGCTTCTTTCCAGGCGGGTCGATCAACACGAGACATCGGTTTTCCCAGTGCGCCGGGGTATCGGCCAGGACGCCGAAGACCCGGCCGGCCTCCTGAATCGCCGCCACTGGAAAGGTCTGTCCTTTTGGGCCGCCACTCGGCTCCGCCAGAGTGTCGTACAACGCTCGCGCGGTTTCGCGATCGGTAAATGAAAAGTATTTTCCGGCGACCGTTGGGAAGAAATCAAACGACGCGGCAAACTGCTGCGGTTGCGCGGTGGTGACGGTCAGAGTCCGCTTTATCAGCGAAGGATTGACGCGCTCGATCCGCAGACGGAGTGTCAGTGAACCAATGTTCGCCGGGCCGAGTTCAAGTTTATTGCCCCGCTCCTTTTTGTCCCGGAACTCGACCGGCTTGAACGGTTCACCGGGGAGTCTCAGTGTGATTCCCGCGGGTTCTGCCGGTGACGCGCAACCTGCGAGTTGCTGCCCCGACCAATATTCGACTCCCCAAACGCCGTTGGTCTTGACCAGTTGCGGGTGTAATTCAATGCGTTGGCCATTCGCCAATTGGGTGATGAAACATAACCACCCCGCGATGGTCACGATGGGAATACAGTAATGGCCAGGTGTGAGTTTCATTTCGTGATTTGATTTAAATTGGATCGGGCCGCATTGGTCGCACGATTCTTTGCCAATGAAACCTGGCCGGACTTCGCAGGAATCATGGCCATTCTGGAATACAACGCCGCCGCTTCATTTGATTTGTTTGCTTGGAACAACGCGTCAGCTTTCTTCATCACTTCGGGTGCAGATTCGATCCCATCGAACCTTCGCACCGTTTCACGCGCGCGTTTGATTTCTTCGTTATTGAGGCCGATGCCCGTCGTGCCCGAGGCCATCAGATTCGTGGTGTCCTGACGGTGGGGGAGACTCAAGGCGTGTCCCAGTTCGTGCGAAGTCACGCGCGGTAACGGTTCATCGATGCCGCCCTCCACTTTTCGCAATGACGCGGTGTCCTTCACAAAAATGGCCTCGGGAAAGTAAATGCCGTTCATCGACATTTCTTTCAGGTAGTAAATGTGCAACACATTAGTCGCCATCGATCCTTGCGGACGCAATCCCAGCAGCGCGTAGCGGTCGGCTTGGCTGCCGTGCTGCGTGTAGAGTTCCGGCTGGTTCGCTTCGTCTCCCACCAGCGATTCCAGATAAAAATGCAAACCGGCCTGCGCCCACACGCCATTAATCTTTGTCAAAATGCGCGTGATGTCTTTTTCGGTAAGTGTCGTTTGAAGCGCGGGCGAATCTTTGGCGGACAACAGATGGACGCGCAACGGCACCAGCAGAAAATCGTTGAAGGAGAATCCGTTTGTCGCCGTCTGTCCAAAACCAGGGTGAGCAAGTGACAGCACACCGGCGGCAAGCACGACCGCTTTCGGCAACAATTCGAGACGATCCATCCGGTTACTTGGTCACTTCAATTTTCCAGGCCGATGCGCGCGGGCCGCCAGTTGGCCCACATCGAACCCCAGCCAGGCCGGGCGCCGGTGATCGGCCACACCGCTCCGCCGGCGGCGTTCATGACGTAAAGTTGCCTCGTGCCCGACCGGTTGGAGCCGAACACCAGCCATTTGCCGTCCGAGGAAACTTTCGGATGATAGTTCAGATGGCCTGTGCTCGTTTGGGTCAACTGTTCAATCTTCCTGTCTAATGACACGCGCATCAACTCAACCGAATCCTTCACCTGCGCCGAGTAATAAATCCATTTTCCGTCCGGCGACCAGATGGGCACATCGCTGCTGCCGCCGTGAAAATCCGGCACGTCGAGGAATGTCACGACACCACGATAGCCTTGGCGATCGGCCAACTTGTGCAGAAGCCGGCCGTCACGCCGCACAACGTGAGGATGACAGTTGTAATGCTCGCCGGCCACGAACATCAGCCGCTGGCCATCGGGCGACCACTGTGGGGCAAAGTTGAACGGCTGCCCAGTCTCGACTTTTATGGCATCCGAACCGTCAGCCTTGGCGATGTAAATCTGATAACTCTTGTGATAGACGATCTGTGTTCCGTCGGGCGAGGCATTGAAGCCGTAGGCGAACTCTTTGGAATTCACCGTGAGGTCTTTCTTGTGACGCCCGTCCAAGTCCATGCTGAACGGATGCGAATCTTTGCCAATGATCGCTTGAAAACCGAGTCGCTTGGGGTTTTTCGGCCAGAAGAACAAACCAGTGTTGTAAAAACTCGCGCGCTCGACGGCCGTGACGTTGGTGAGTTCGCCGCTTGCCCAATCCAGGAGGAACATGTCGTATAGCCAGCCATCCGGCGTGAAACGGAATTCCTTGTGCTCCTCTTCCCACGCTGCATTCTCAGGACTTTCCCAACCGCTGCCGATGATCACCTGCTGACCGTCCGGCGACCAGCCCGCGAATTGCGTCCAGGTGTTCGATTTGCGAACCAGTTGTTCCGCCAACAGGCGATGTCCCGTGCCGTCCGCGCGGACCACCCAGGCACGCATCGTGATCTCGTTCGCGTGTCGTCCACCCGGCAGGTTCGTGCGAAACTCCGTGAAGCCGATCAAATCGCGTGGACGTTTGACTGACGTAGCGGCCCGGAGCGCATTGCCGGGCAACGCCGAGGAAACAACCGCGCCGCTGATGCCCAGCCCGGCGCGGTACAAAAAAGTGCGCCGGGACAAAGCGCGGGCAGCGCAATTGGCAGGTCGAGTTTGATTTTTCATAGGCTGTTGGCTTCCGAGAATATTCCCGCCGCTCGACAGGAGCAAACAATTTGATAGAACCAGCGGAAGTCAGGACGCATCTCGACACTCCCGACGGAGCGCGGCTGTGTCGAAGACCAGCCGCAGCAGTTTTGCAACGAGTGGCCGTTGGTATAGACCTGATGCCGCCCTGTCGATGTGCTGCGGCTGGTCGAGGACGACACAGCCGCGCTCCGATCCGGTTGCGCTCCGGGGCAGTGCGCGGATGCGCTGTGCGACGCGGGCCTTGGGTGACTGAAGCAACGCATGTCGAATAACTTTGATGTAATTGTCGTTGGGCTGGGTGCGATGGGCAGTGCCGCGGCTTGCCATCTCGCCAAGCGCGGCAAAAAGATCCTTGGCTTGGACCGATTCACCCCGCCACACGCATTCGGCTCGTCGCACGGCCAGACGCGGATCATTCGTGAAGCCTACTTCGAACATCCGCTTTACGTGCCGTTGATCCAACGCGCTTACGAGTTGTGGGCGGAACTGGAACGGCAGGCTGGACGTCCGTTATTTCTTCAAACCGGAGGACTGATGATCGGACAACCAGACGGCGTGCTTGTGCGCGGTGCCAAACGAAGCGCCGAGGAACATCATCTTCAACACGAAATGCTGACCGCGCATGAAGTGCGCCTTCGATTTCCTGTGCTGACGCCGTCCGACGACATGGTCGCCGTGTGGGAGGCGCGCGCCGGAATTCTCTTTCCGGAGGCGTGCATCGAAGTGCATCTGGCGGCAGCGCGGACTCGTGGCGCTCGGCTGCATTTCGCGGAACAAGTCTTGCGCTGGGACGCGTGCTCCAGCGGGGTTAACGTAAGAACCAGCCGGGGCGAATATCAAGCCGAGCGATTGATTTTGACGGCTGGGAGTTGGATCAACTCATTGTTGCCGGATCTGAAGTTGCCGTTCTCCGTGGAACGTCAGGTCCTCTTCTGGTTTGAGCCGCGCACGCAAGCTGCCGCATTCCATCCTGATCGATGCCCGATCCACATCTGGGAACATGAACCGGGGGAATTCTTTTACGGCTTCCCGGATCTGGGAAATGGCGTGAAGGTTGCCCGCCATCACCAAGGCGAGCGAGCCGACCCTGACAAAATTCGCCGCGAAGTGGACGCTGTTGAAATCGAATCCATGCAAGCAGTCGTGCGCCGCTTCTTGCCGTCCGCCACCGGGCCGCTGCGATCCAGCGCCGTTTGCATGTACACCGACACGCCGGATGAACATTTCTTCATCGATGCGCATCCGGCTTTTCCGCAGGTCACCATCGCCAGCCCGTGTTCCGGTCACGGTTTCAAGTTCTCGTGCGTCATCGGCGAAATTCTTGCCGATCATATTCTCGGCGATAAATCGCGTTTTGACTTGAGCCTGTTCCGAAACCGCTTCTCGTAATCCACGCGCTCGACAGTATCGAACAATGCGGAGTAACATTTGCCCGTGCAAACTGTTGAACCAACAACCGTCTCGCGCCGGCAAATCGATGAACTCATCGCCATCGTCGGGAAAGATGACGTCATTCACGGGGATCAGGAGCTTCGCGTCTATGAATGTGACGCCTACACGCTGGAGAAAAATCTGCCCAATGTCGTCGTGTTGCCCCGCACAACCGATGAAGTCGCAGCCATCGTCAAGCTGTGCGCCCAAAATAATCTACCCATCATTCCGCGCGGGGCGGGCACGAGCTTGAGCGGCGCGGTTTTGGCCGTGACCGGCGGCGTGATGATTGCATTGACGCGGATGAACAAGATTGTCTCGGTGGATTATCGCAATCGCCGCGCGCTTGTCGAAGCGGGTTGCGTCAATGCCTGGATTACCAACGCGGTCAAATCGCGAGGTCTGCTTTACGCGCCCGACCCTTCCTCGCAGCCGGCTTGCACCATCGGCGGCAACGTGGCGACCAACTCCGGCGGGCCGCACACGCTGAAATACGGCGTCACTACCAACCACATCCTCGGTTTGGAGATGGTTTTGCCCGACGGCGAAGTTGTCTGGCTCGGCGCCACCCCTGACGGCGGTGAAGAGGTGGACGGTTACGATTTGCGCGGGGCGGTCATCGGCTGCGAAGGGATGTTCGGCATTGTCACGCGCGTTCTCGTGCGGCTCATTCGTGCGCCGCAAGCTTACAAAACGATGCTCGGTATTTTCGAAAGCGTCGATGAGGCCAGCCAGACGGTCAGCGACATCATCGGCGCGGGGATTGTTCCTGGCGCGCTGGAGATGATGGATCAACTCATCACGCAAGCCGTCGAAGCGGCGTATCATTTCGGTTTTCCGCTGGATGCTGGCGCGGTGTTAATTATCGAACTCGATGGACTGGCAGCGGGCCTCGAGGCTCAGGCGGAGCGCGTCATGGACATCTGCAAAAAGAATCATGCTCGCGAAGTTCGCGTTGCCAAAACGGATCAGGAACGCGCCGACCTGTGGAAGTGTCGCAAGCGCGCGTTCGGTGCCATCGGCCGGCTCAGTCCGAATTTCCTGACGCAGGACGGTGTGGTGCCGCGTTCGAAGTTGCCGGAGATCATGCGCTTCATCCGCGCGTGCAGCGAGAAATACGGTTTGCGCATTCCAAATGTTTTTCACGCGGGCGACGGCAACATTCATCCGCTGATTCTTTACGATGAACGCGATCCGGCGCAGGTTCGGCGCGCGCTTCAAGCGGGACATGACATCCTGACCAAGTGCGTTGAACTAGGTGGCAGCGTGACTGGCGAACACGGGATTGGCGTCGAGAAGATTGATTTCATGGAGCAGCAGTTCACGAAAGATGATCTCGACGCCATGCGCGCATTGCGTCGCGTCTTCGATCCGGAGAACCGCTGCAATCCGCACAAGATGTTCCCCGGCTCGAAACGTTGTGGTGATTTCGCACCGAGGAAGCAAATCGCGGCGTGAAGCAACCAGTATCGGATTGCGATGCTCCCAAACCGTTCACGCTCTCCCGGCCAGCGCGGGATAACGCCGGTTTTGAGGTTTTGAAAAAATCCAGGGCTGAAACTTGACAAATGCGACGACATTTGAGAGAAGTCCGGTTTTCTACCCGGGGAAAAACTTTATGAGAGGTGTGTTATCCTTGTCGGCTCATTCTTATTTGAGACCTGACATTCAAATCAAATCGGGTTCGGCAAGCAATAGTAGAAGCGCCAAGGCGCGGATTCTGGTCGTCGAAGACGATCCGGCGACGAACCAGTATATTTGCGAAGCTCTGGCCAGGGATTACCGGACCGAGAGCGCGTTTGACGGCCGGGAAGCGTTGGCCAAGGCGACCCACGTGCATCCGGATTTAATCGTCACTGACGAGATCATGCCGAAAATGAGCGGTGGACGGTTGGTCCACGCGATTCGCGACCGACCGGAGTTGGATCTGGTGCCCATCATCATTCTTTCGGCCAAGACCGATGATGAACTGCGGGTGCGTCTGTTGCGTGAGGGCGCCCAAGACTACATCATGAAACCATTCTCGGCCGAGGAGTTGTGCGCCAGAGTAACCAACCTCGTCGCCTTGAAACGGGTCCGCGAGGAGCTTGTGGGCCAAAATGAGAGTCTGAAACGGTTGACGACGGACTTGAAGGCCGCCAACAAAGACTTGGAGGCGTTCAGCTATTCGGTTTCGCATGATTTGCGCGCCCCGCTGCGGCGCATCGAGAATTATTCCTCGCTGCTGGAGAGCGACTACAAGGTGGCGCTGGATGGCGCAGGGAAAAAATTAGTGGACTCGATCCGCAACCAAGCTGGGCGCATGGACCGGCTGATTGACGATCTGCTAAATTTCGCGCGTTTGGGGCGGCGGCCGATGCAATCGAAAGCCGTGGACATGACCCGGCTGGCGCGGACCGTTTTCCAGGAACTCGCCAGTGTTTCGAAACCATCGCCGCGTCTGGAACTACGACCGCTGCCGCATGCACGGGCGGATGAATCCTTGGTTCGACAGGTGGTGACCAATCTCCTTTCCAACGCCATCAAATTCAGCCGGCATCGCGAAGTGTCCTGGATCGAGGTCGGCGGGCAGACCGAAGGCGGCCACAACACGTACTACGTGAAGGATAACGGCGCCGGTTTTGACGAGAGGCACCTGGACAAACTGTTCGGAGTGTTTCAACGCCTGCATCCCGAGTCCGAATTCGAAGGGACCGGGGTCGGGCTGGCCCTCGTGCAGCGCATTATTCAGCGGCACGGGGGACGCATCTGGGCCAGGGCCAAAGTGAACGAAGGCGCGACGTTCCATTTCACGCTGCCGGCGTGGTCGGAAGCAAATTGAACTGGGGCACGGCGCTGCCGTCGGAAGGCTGCGATCCTGTTGCCGGGACCGCAGCCGCTCAGACCGGGAAGATAACGGGGATGGCTTGACGCCCTCCCGTCGTTTTCCGCTGGCGCGTCAAATTCTCCGCTTCATAATCACGCCCGCGTGATGCATCAGCCAACCAATGTTCAGCAACTGACCGCGTGGCTCGCCGGCGCTCAGGCGCGCGGTGAGAAAATGTCACCGGTCGATTTGCGCGCGCTCAGCAGGGTCATTGAGTACACGCCGGAGGACATGACGGTGACGGTGGAGGCCGGCATCACGCTGGCGGGGTTGCAAGCCCAACTGGCGCAGCGCGGCCAGTGGTTGCCGATGGACCCACCCAATCCTCAAAACACGACGATCAGCGATATCCTGAACGCGAACCTGAGCGGGCCGCGGCGATTTGGTTACGGAACGATTCGCGATCATCTCCTTGGAATCAAAGTTGCGCTGGCGGGTGGGCGCGTCATCAAGTCTGGCGGCAAGGTGGTCAAGAATGTTGCGGGTTATGATTTGCAAAAACTGTTCATTGGGAGTCGCGGCAGTCTCGGTGTCATTGTGGAAGCGACGTTCAAGTTGCGACCGTTGCCCGAGGTCGAACAATTCGTTCAGGCGCGCCGCGAGTCGTTGGATCAAGCAAGTAAGTTGATTGAAACCGTCATGGCATCTGAACTGACTCCGGTGGTGTTCGACTTGCACAAACTCTCAACTCTCAACCCGCAACCCGCAACCATCCTGGGCTTTGCTGGCACGCGAGAGGAAGTCGAGTGGCAACTGGTCAAGGCGCGTGAACTGGGTTTCGGTGAACCGGCAACGCTTGATTACGAAAAGAGTTTTTGGGCCGAACCATCACCGGCAAATCGACTTTCCGTCCTGCCTTCGCGAACGGTTGAAGCGATTCGCGGACTTGGCAAGGTTGCGGTGGTGGCTCGCGCCGGCAATGGAGTGATTTGTTATCGCGGCGGAACGCCCCCGCCAATGGCTGAGCTGCCAACCAAGCTCCTGGCTCGGATAAAAGACGCTTACGACCCGAAACATATATTCCCTGACTTTCCGACATGAACGCGTCAGCGAATAATCCGCCGCTTCACGTCGGCGGCTACGAACGGTTTCTCGACTATGACAAGTCGCTGGCCTGCATTCATTGCGGGCTTTGTCTCTCAGCCTGTCCCACGTACCTCGAAACAGGAAATGAAAATGATTCGCCCCGTGGGCGCATTTACCTCATGCGCGCCGTGCAGGATGGACGCATGGCCCTCAACCAATCGGTGGTGCGTCACATCGATCTCTGTCTTGGCTGCCGGGCCTGTGAGGTGGCGTGCCCCAGTGGCGTTCAATACGGTGAACTGCTGGAAGCGACGCGCGAGCACATCGAGAAGAAACATCGAAGATCCTTTTTCCAACAATTCTTACGGCGGGTGGCGATTGAACAGATCTTTCCGTTCCCGCGAAGAACCAAACTGGCACTGCTGCCGGCGAAATTGATTCAGTCATTGCGCTTGGAGAGTCTGTTACCGAAATTCGTGCGCGATGCTGTGGCTCTGGTGCCGCACAATACGAGGGAGGTGAAGTTGACGGAACTTTCGCCCGCGACCAGTGAGCCGAAACGCGGCCGCGTTGGTTTCATCAGCGGTTGCGTCATGAGCGTCATGTTCGGCAAAACCAACGCGGCAAGTCTCCGGTTGCTCAATCAACGAGGTTACGATGTCGTCACGCCGGCAGCGCAGGTTTGTTGCGGCGCGCTATACGCTCACAGCGGCAACTTGAATCGCGCGCGCGAGTGCGCCCGCACGAACATCGACATTTTTGAAAAGTTGAATCTCGACGCCATCATCATCAACGCCGCGGGCTGCGGCTCGACGCTCAAGGAATACGGACATCTCCTGCACGACGATCCAAAGTGGGCGGAGCGCGGAATGGAATTCAGCGCCAAAGTGAAGGATTTGGCCGAATGGATTGCGAACGCTCCTCAGCTCTCAACTCTCCACTCTCCACTCTCAACTGTTCCCGTCACGTACCACGACGCGTGTCACCTCGCGCATGCGCAGCGGATCACGAAGCCGCCGCGCGAACTGGTCCGAGCCGTCGCCGGGAAGAATCTTATTGAGCTGGCGGAATCGGATGTCTGTTGTGGCAGCGCGGGAAGTTACAATCTGACGGAGCCGGAGATGGCGGAACGTTTGCAGAAGCGAAAGATCGACAACATCCTGAAAACCGGCGCACAGATTGTGGTGACCACGAATCCGGGTTGCATCCTTCAGATTCAGGCCGGCCTGCGTAAAGCCGGCGCGTCACAAATCCAAGTGATGCACATCGCGGATTATTTGGCCGCGGCGGAGTAACTGGAAATCCAGTGTGGCAAAGTCAACTCTTGACCTTGTCCTTTTTCCACGCCAGCGCTGGAAGGAAAACACGCAGAAGGTTTTTGGTGGTGGCAGGGAGACTGGGATTCAATTGCCACCCAAAGCCGGTTTCAACCACGGTGTGCCGGACCAAAACCACTGCGAAGACTTCATCGCCTGGATGTGGCCGTCCACAAACGAAATATTGCTGCGCCCGGCGTGACGCAGGTGCGGACCGCCCCAGTTCGGGTCGTCGCTGGTGACACAGCCGGTGCAGGGTGCATCGTTGGCCGGATCATGCACGATCCAGCAGCCGGATTTTTCGACGGACTTGACGGTGACGCATTTCAACGGGTCGGTCGTATTGATCGGGCGCGTCCCGCCGTCGGTCATATAGACAACGCTCGCGGGCTTTCGCACCACGGTGTCTTTGAGTTGCAGCCAGATTTCAGCGGGCCAGACCCCCGGCCAATCACAACCGCCGAGCGAGAAATTGGCTTCGTAGTTGGAGATGGCGCGGTCGGCGACGTCGCTGGGATAATTTTGCAGAAGCTCTTTGAATTTCGGCGACTTGCTGGGACACAGGAGCAAGTTGGTCGTTCCGGTGTAAGGTTGCAAAAAGTTGAACCACGCTTTCCGTTCGACGTTATTACCGCGTACCCAAAACGTGAAACAAAACTTGCCACTGTTGTCGCCCGAGTAGAGTGCGGCTGCAGTTCCCATTTGCCGCAGCATGTTGACGCAGCTAATGGATTTGGCTTTTTCCTTGGCGGTTGCCAGCGCCGGCAGCAGCAACCCGGCAAGAATCGCAATGATGGCAATAACGACCAATAGCTCAATCAAGGTGAAGGCGTTCCTGGGTTTCATGCGGGGTCTTGGGAGGGAAGCTAAGAATTGGCTTAGTTATGGTCAACACTATTAAGTTGATTCTAGTTCGGATTAACCACCGATCAGATGAAACTAATCGGTAGGTCACGCGGCACGTAAACCTTACAACAGTGGGCGAAAAGATAACGCGAGTTTTTTTCCCAGCTCGGACCGTAGGCATTTGTAAATGCTGCAAGCTCGACTGCCTCATTGAGCTTGCAATTCCAGAGGCAATTTCCGTTTGGAAGAAACTCCACTTTACCTGTAGCAACCATCGTATCGTGTTCGTTTAACGTGAAGACAATCGGGTTATCTAATAGCTCGGAAGGGAATTCTACGAAAACGTCAATCTTGCCATACCTCTCCACAAAGAAGGTCGCCACGCGCTGATCAAGTCGGGCGAAATTATGTTCCGTAATTAGTTGTTGAAGCTCTCTACGAGACAGTTGTCTTAGTTCCCCACGACCAAGGCGAACAAACCAGATTCTGCGCAGCAGAAGTTCAAACTAATGAAAAATGTTGTTCATACAGACGAAGGCTAAGTCTTCAATCAAACATCTTTCCCGGATTCAAGATTCCATTCGGGTCGAGCGCTCGACGCAGTTCGCGCATCACGCGCATTTGGGCATCGCCCGCGAACTTCGGGAGAAAATCTTTTTTTGCCAGGCCGATGCCATGTTCGCCGGTGATCGTGCCGCCGAGGCGGATGGCTTCGTCGAAGATTTCCTTGAACGCTTCCTCGACGCGGTGCATCTCGTCCTTGTTGCGTTCGTCGGTCAGGAAGGTTGGATGCAAGTTGCCGTCGCCCATGTGACCAAATGTGCCGATGCGAAGTTTGTATTTCTTCGCCGTGGCTTCGACGAAGCGAATCATCTTCGCCAGTTCGCTGCGCGGCACGGTGGCGTCTTCGAGGATCGTCGTCGGCGCGACGCGGGCCAGTGCGGAGAACGCCGAGCGGCGGGCGCTGGCGAGCTTCGTGGCCTCGGCTTCATCTTTCGCCACGCGGACTTCGAGCGCGCCATTCTTGCGAGCGATCTCTTCCATTTGCGCGGCCTCTTCAGCAACGACGGCGGGATGGCCATCGGTTTCCATGAGCAACAACGCTTCGCAATCCAGCGGCAGACCGATCTTCGCATAATCCTCGACGCAATGAATCGTCATGCGGTCCAGAAACTCCAGTGTGCAGGGGATGATTTGGGCGGCGATGATGGCAGAGACGGTTTCAGCGGCCTGATCCATTTGCGCGAAAGTCGCCACCATGGTTTTCTTGGCCTGCGGTTTGGGAATCAGGCGCAACAAAACTTTGGTGATGATGCCAAGCGTTCCTTCCGACCCGATGAACACGTCTTTCAGCGAATAACCCGCAACATCTTTCACGCACTTGTTGCCCAGCCACATCACTTCGCCGTTGGGCAACACGACTTCCATTCCCATGATGTAATTGCGCGTGACGCCGTACTTCAAACCGCGCAAGCCGCCGGAATTTTCCGCAACGTTGCCGCCGATGGTGGAAATTTTCATCGATCCGGGATCAGGAGGATAAAACAAATTCGCGGCTGCTGCCGCGTCAGCGATTGCCAGCGTCGTTACGCCCGGCTCGACGAGCATCGTCAGATTCGCCCGGTCGAGTTCGAGGATTTTGTCCATTTTGACTGTGCAAAGGACGATGCAGTTGTCGCTCGGCACACTGCCGCCGCTTAGTCCGGTGCCCGAACCGCGCGTGACGACAGCACTCTTGATTTCATTGGCGAGCTTCAGAACCGCGGCGACGTGTTCCGCCGTTTGGGCGAAGACCACGCAACCTGGCATGTGCTGCATCGCGGCCGTGCCGTCGAAAGAATAGGGGATCAGGTCTTCTGGGGACGTGAGAACATTCTCGGGTTCAACGACTGCCCGCAATCGATTCAGGGTTGTTGTGGAGAGTGGCATAAACGGCGGCTGCATCAAAATGGTTCGTCGGTCGGGAATCAAGATTTAACGACACCGTTTCCGTTGTGCCATGCTTCCGGCGAGGTTGACAATAGGACTGTTTGTGATTTCACTACCATGAACAACAACTTTCCATCGGAGAGAAGCCGGCGCTGGTTTGGCATGCAACTACTGCCGTGCAATCGGAGAGGGAACATTGCAGCTCAAGTTCGAATGTATGGTAGAAGAGAACAGTTTCCACGAGGAAAACACCATGAAGAGCAAATCCATTTTGGCGATGATTAGCTTGGCGACGTTGCTTGAGATTGGTTTCGGCCTTGGAGCGCAAGGGCAGGTACAACAACTCACGACGAATGCGACATCAGAAACATGGGGCATTCGCCACAGCACCACCAGTCGCGGCAAAATGCTCTGGGTGGATGCTGACGGCACTGTTGTGCTGTACGATGGGGCGATCACCAACGCGCTGCAACTTAAAGGCATATTGGGTTCGGTGGATGACATCGTTTTTGCGTTGGGCAGCGGTAGCGCACCAGGCTCGGTCATCGCGGTTTGGCGACGCGGGACCGACAGTGGCTGGGTGTCGCTTGATGGCGCCGCCCCCGTGTCAGTCACCGCCACCAACCCGATTGATGTAAATCAACCGCTGAACGCCGAGGGCGTGGCAGTGGGCGACGGCAGCATTTTCATGGTGCTGCAGGCCTTCGCCAGCGCCCAGACGGTGAAGCACGTTTTCCGCGTTGATCCAGCAAGCGGTTTTGCGACGAACCTGACGGGCAACGCACCGGTCCCAGGGGCCGAGGGCAGGCTCAGCACCGGCAATGGGCAGGCGGCGTGGCCGTTTTTCGACAATACCAACGGAATCGCCAAACTCCATTTCTACGATCGTGCGTTTTTGCGAGTGATCGACACCAACATCGTCGGCAACCCGCATCTGGCGCAGGGCCGCGTGGTTTATGTCAAGGCAGTTGGGGGCGTGAACCAGATTTTTCTTTACGATAGCACGCAGACCAATCCGGCACCCGTCCAGTTGACGTCGGATGGCACTGGCACGAATTCATTCCCGCGTACTGATGGCTTTCACCTGGCTTGGTTGCGGAACGGGGCCGGAGCAACGAATCAGGAGATCATTTTGTATGGCGGGCTGGCACTGACGACGCCCGACACACTCGTCTCCAACCAGCTTGCGGAATTTCGCGAGCAACCGTTTCAACTCCAGTACGGTCAGCTTTTGTGGAAAGACATCAACGGAAGGCTCCTCTACGCAGTGGATGGGCATCCGGCTCCGGCGCCGCTATCACCGGCCGCTACGTTCGGCGGCAATAACTGTTGCCGTGCCTGGTTGGGGGATGGCTACATTGGATGGATTGGATTGAGTGAAGACGGTGGAGCTGACAGTGAAGTATTCCGCTCCACCGGCACGCCGCCGCAGACCGGGTTTCAGCTTTCTGCACCGCTGGTGGTGATTGCCACGCCCGGCATTGGGCAGGCGACCGTGCAGTGGGACAACGTGCTGGGCGCGACATCGTACAATGTCTATATGGCGCCGGACCCGAGGTTAACGAAGGACAATTATCCTTCGATGCCCGGAGGCCGCAGGTTCCCGGATGTCACCAGCCCGTTCATCGTCACGGGCTTGACGAACCACGCTTATTTTTTTGTGGTCACGGCGGTCTTCGGTGACGTTGAAAGTCCCGGCTCGACACAGGCCGCAGCCATGTTGTGGAACACCGTCGGCGGTTTGACCAACGCCGCACTCTACTCCGTGACCACAGGTTTCACGAACGGCCCCGTCGCGTACGCGGCGGGAAAAACGAATGTCTATAAGAGCAGCGACAGTGGCAATAATTGGAATTCCCTGGCTGGAGGCATAGCGGGCCTCGATGTGCGGGCCGTGGCGGCAGACGGGCCGCGGGTTTACGCGGCGACGCGCGACTTTTTTGGCGGGTCTCCTTCGCAAATCTGGCAGAGCACAAACGCCGGGAGTTCGTGGCTTGCCATCGTGCCGGACGGCGGCGCGATCGGTGAATTGAACAAGTCTCTGGTGATTGACCCGGTGGTTCCTTCCACAGCTTATGCGGGAGACTTTCGGTTGCCGACCATGGTTGAGCCGGACGATTCGTTCCTGATCAAGTCAACCAACTCCGGGGCGAGTTGGTTTCATTTGCCGGATCCCACCGATCCTTTGGGCGCGGAAATTCGCGCCTACGCGATTGCCATTAATCCCTCCAACCACACAACGCTTTATGTCGGTGGCAGCGGCACACCGAATCTCGTGAAGAGCACCGACGGCGGAACCACCTGGACGAATGTGTCACCCGGACCGGGATTCGTTTACGCCGTGGGCATCGACCCCTTCCAAACCGCGACGATTTACGCTGGCGGCGTGGATTTTTCACAGGTGTCGCCGGGAATTCATAAGAGCACGAACGCCGGTGCGACCTGGACGCTCAAGAATTCCGGGCTTCCCGTGCCACTGCCACAGGTCAGGAGCATGCTCGTTGATCCAATCGCTCCCGGGTATATCCACCTCGGCACAGATGCTGGCTACTACTTCTCTTCGGACGGAGGCGAGCATTGGATCGCGGGCAGCGGCGGATTGGACAGCTCCCAGGCGCGCTACATCTACGCGCTGTCCTTGACGGAAACGCGTCGGCTGATCGCCGCGACCGCGGGTGGTCTCTACTTGCTGGACATTTCCCCGTTCAACCTCGTCGCGCCGAATTTGCAGGTGACGCGCTTGGGCAGTGACGTGGTGCTTTCCTGGAGCGTAACCGCCAGCGATTTCATTCTTGAAATGACTGGCGAGCTTTCCAATTCGAGCGTCTGGACTGTGGTAACCAACGTGCCTTCGACTAGCAATGGGATAATGACGGTTACAAACAGCACGCTGGGAGCAAAGAAGTTTTATCGCCTGCGAAAACCTTGACCCATCGCAAAACATTCGAATCGATAGGAACTCTTGCCGTTCATTTCAGTCTCCGAGAGTCTGCCGTTTCAGTCCTCGTCACGCCCTGGGTCGGACATTCCAGGCGAATGCGAGCAGGCCGGCCGCCGCGGCTGTGCAGGCCAGTGTCGCGTAGAGCGCATAATCCCAGTTGTAGTGTTGCGCGATCCAGCCCAACCCCTTGCCTTGCGCCACCCGGCCAACGTAGCCGAACAACCCGACAAATCCCGCCGCCGTGCCCACCGCTTTCTTCGAAGTCAGATCAAGGGACATCACGCCCACCATCATTACCGGCACGTAAACGAAGAAACCCACCAGGGTCAACAGGGACAAATCCAGCCACAACATTCCGGGCGGCGTCCAAATGAGTCCCGCGAACGCGCCCATGGCGGGCACCAAACACACCGCGCTGACCATCCCGCGCCGGCCCTCCAACCGGTCCGAAAGCCAGCCCATCGACAACATGCCGGCCGCGCCAGCGAATTCGATGAGGAGCGTGCTGTAGCCGCCGATGATAAGCGTCGCGCCCTTCTTCTCCTTGAGATAGGTCGGCCCCCAATCCAGCATGCTGTAGCGCGCCACATACACGAAGAAGTTCGCGATTGCGATCAGCCACAGGTATTTGTTGGTGAGGATGTATTTCACAAAGAGTTCTTTGAAGCTGAGTTCCTGCTCGTGCGTTTCGATCTCCTCGGGCGGATACTCATTTTTGTATTCCTCGATCGAAGGCAAGCCGACGGATTGCGGGGTGTCGCGCATCCGCCAGAACAGATACACCGACGCGATCGACGCGATGATGCCCGGCACGAAAAACGCCGAGGGCCAGCCAAACTCCCGCGCGCTATAGGCGGCGACGACGCCCACCAGGCCACCTCCCAAATTATGCGACATGTTCCATACGCCGAAGATCGTCCCGCGCTCCCGGTACGTGTACCAGTGTCCCAAACCGCGGGCGCACGGTCCGTAACCCATGCCTTGGATCAACCCGTTCAGCGTCCACAGCCCAAGGTGCGCCCAATAATTTGTAGCCGCGCCGAACAGAAAATTCACCAACGCGGTCATCAAGAGACCGACCGCGATGAATTTGCGCGGGTTGCTGTGGTCGGATAGGTAGCCCATCAGCAACTTGCCGACGCCGTACGCGATGGCAGTGACGGCCAGGATGTCGCCGATCATCGACTTGTCGTAATTCAACGCCTGCCCCATTTCCTTGGACACGACGCCAAGGTTGTTGCGCACCACGTAAAATGTGGCGTAACCGATGAAGGCAGACTCGAAGATCCGCCAGCGATAACGAGGGTAAAGCTGATCGACCTCCGCCGGCGGTAACCGCGGAATGTGCGGGGCGGGCTTGAACCAGTCCAGGATTTGTCGTGCCATTCGGCGTCTTCCTTTCGTTAAGCCGTCGCCGAGGCCACGCGCTCCGAAGCTCGATGCCCGGCGGCACGGTAACGATTTAATTCCGCTTCCCGTTCCTCGCGTGACCAGCCGAGGCTTTCGCCCATCCAATCAGCAACCTGCTCCGCCTTCTGATCGGCAACATGATAGTAATGATGCCAGTTGGCGCGGCGCACCATCACATCGTCCAGATGGACTGCCCACTCGTTTGCGCAGAAATGCTCCACGACGTGGCGATTGAATTCCGGCGGCAATATTCCGCTGAGGCCGGTCGTTTCGGCCGGCGGTAGCAATGGTTCTACCGCAGTTCGGCAAGGCTCGAATCGTCCGCCGAGTCTTTTGGCGATGCGATCCACCGTCTGCTCGGCCATCAGGCGGTAAGTTGTCAGTTTGCCGCCCGCCACATCCCACCAGAACGGTTCGGGATTGTTAATTTCGTGCGTGCGCGAAATATCCGACGGTTTGCCGCCGGGATCGGCGAGGAGGGGCCGCAAACCTGCCCACGTACTGATGACGTCGCTCCCGGACAATCCCGCCGTCGGGAAAAATTCTCCCACGATACGGAGCAGGTATTGAATATCATCCGGTTCGGTCCGGACGGCTTCGACCGGGCCGCGATAATCCGTGTCGGTCGTTCCAATGATGACACGTTCGCCCCAGGGGATCAAAAAAAGAATCCGCTTTCCCTCGGTCATGACCATGGCATCCGTCACCGGCAGCCGACCGCGATCAACGACCAGATGAATCCCTTTCGTCAGCCGCAGTTTGATGTGGCTGTGGGGCAGGCCGTCGGCCCACGGGCCGGTTGCATTGACGACGGCACGGGCGCGAACAGTGTAGGCGCCGACGTAAGGAGGCGGGCTGTTCTGCTCCTCACTCAAGTCCGCCTCCTTACGTCGGCGGCTACGAGAGGTAGCGTTCAATTCTTCACTCAATTCACACTCCCAAATTCCAGATGAATAGCGGGCGTTCGCGAAGCGAACGTAATTGAGCACGATCGCGCCAGCCTTCGCCGCGGAACGAAGGGTGTCGAGCACCAATCGGGCGTCGTTCGTAAAACCGTCGAAGTATCGCACGGCGCCGGTCAGCCCTTGATCGTTCAACATGGGCACGTGGTTAAGAACTTCGCTGCGACTCAGCCCGCGTGATCGACCGAGATTGCGTCCGCCGCAAAGCAGGTCGTAAATCTTCACGCCGATGCGCAACTGCCATAGCGGCCAAGCGGTGCCGCAATAGGTCGGAAAAACAAAGGCCAGTGGCTCGGTCAAATGCGGGGCGATGCGGCGGAGAATTCCTTTTTCCACGCTGGCCTGGCGCACCAGCCCCAGTCGTCCTTGTGCCAGATAGCGCAACCCACCGTGCAACAACCGGCTGGATCGGCTGCTGGTGCCAAAGGCAAAATCATGCTGCTCGACCAACCCAACCCGCAGTCCGCGCATCGCCGCATCGCGCGCCACACCCGCGCCGACGATTCCTCCTCCAATGATGAGCAAGTCCAATGGGTCGGTGTTCAGCGACTGAATGGAGCGGCGCCTCGGAGAAGCCTCAAACGATTTCACATCTTTACAGCCTCCTGCCTGGCTTCTCGCAAGAGCGCGCCGAATTCAGCCAGTCCCTTGACGACCAGATCCGGCGGCGGAGAGAATTCGGAGGCATCCACGGCGGTGGCTTCGCCGGTGAGCACGAGCACCCCCAAGGCGCCCGCCCGATGCGCCATGGTGATGTCCGTGTAAAGCCGGTCGCCCACCACCGCAAGTTGATTTGCCTTCAAGCCATGCTGATTCAGGATGCCGCGGAGCATGGCGGGGTCCGGTTTGCCCAACACGGCGGCCGGAGCGCAGCCAGTTGCGCGTTCCAGCGCGGCACAGATGGAACCGCAATCCAGCAGCACGTTCGGTTCATCAGTTGGGCAGACGCGGTCTGGATTCGTGGCGAAGTAGGGCTTGCCGTGTTTGATCCACCACGCCGCGCGGCAGAGACGCGCATATGTCAGGGTGTTGTCAAACCCGACCACCACGGCGTCCGGTTCATCGCCGGGGCTGTCGGCAGTGAGGACAAATCCCGCCGTGCTCATCTCCCGGCTCATGCTGGACGTGCCGAGCACAAACAAGCGACGCACGCGGGGTTGCGATTCCAGCAGAAACTCAATCGTTGACCGGGTGGAGGTGTAGAGCTGGCCCTCCGTGGTGACAATGCCCATGCGCTGAAGGTGGGCGAGGTAGTCGGTTATGCTTTTGGACGGATTATTGGTCAGGAACGTGTACCCGATACCCAGCGCTTTGAGGAGTGAGAGGAAAGGGGCAGTCGATTGAAACAACGTGCCGCCGTTGTAGATCGTACCATCCATGTCGAGCGCGACATGGCGGAGGTTCCGTAGCTGTTTGTGCATGTTGAATTTCATTACGCCTCGCAAGTTCCCGCACGGGCGAGTCCTCGCGGCGCTTTCAAATTTCTGATTCTCAAAAAGCAATAGACATCTGTCGCCGGTTTGGCCCTCTGAAAAAGACACGGCAGACTGCCAAACGGTCAACTCTCCACCCGCGAGCAAGTTTGCTTCCTGTCAATGAAGCTCCGGCGTGTTCGCTCGGTTCATTATCATATTCATTAGGACACTGCCACCGGCATTCAGAGCGTTAACGCACCAAGCAGCAACTGTCAACGATCCAGACGATGACCGATCGTTTTATCTTCTGAATCCTCTCAAATCTCTTGCCGCATGCGCTTGGTGTTAGTGGTCAAGTTAAACGCATGAACTGTTGCAACTTTTCCACGCGGTTCGCCTTGGCTCATTCGCTGAACACAAATGCGTCAGAATCTGTCTGCACACAGGGCCGCGACTAACGACCGGTCATCCGACTCGGCCGCCGGCGTACTAGCATAACTTTTACGGGGCTGCGATTGGTGAAACCTGACCAGTGAACCGCATCGCCCCGGCACCGCTCTCATCAGTTTCCGTGGCGGGTCGCGTGCTCCTGCATCCAGGCCACGTCCACATTGCCCGGGTCCGGCGTGGGATAAGGTCTGACCTGTCCCTTAAGCGGCATCTGCAAAACAAATTTGCTCTTCCACTTCTTTAATTCCGAATGACCGTCGGCAAACGAAAGTCCGCCGGAACCACCGTGATAACTGGCCGGACTGTCCACCAATTCGACCGGCGAGTTCGGGTAGCCATCCATGCTCACGACGAAGAAGCCATCGTTGATGCTGTCTTCGCGTTCGTCAAGAAAGACAAAGGTTCCAGTGGGGCCGGGGCTGAGAAAATCCGAAGATTTGCGATAGATGCGCCAGGGGCCGGTGGCGTCGGACCACTGCATTGGCAGCCCCAGCCCGCGGCCACCCACCCAATTGAGCATGGACATGGTGCGCACGCGCGGGACTCTTTGCCGCGCGGCGTTCAAGACGGTGCTCCGGTCAGCAGGACATTTGAAGAGGGCTGCATTTTTGCCGCAGTAAGGCCAAAGGATGCTGGTCTTGAGATTGACATCCGGGTTCCAGTTTTCCGGATTGCTGCTGAAATCCAACCAGCCGCCCACCCATTCATACGGACCATGCTTGGCATTCGGGAGGACTTCATTGTTGTCGTCCGCATACATGCGCCAGGCAAAGAGCAACTGGCGGTGATTGTTCATGCACTGAATGCCCTGGGCTTTCGCTTTGGCTCGCGAAAGCGCGGGCAGCAGCAGTCCGGCGAGAATCGCGATGATGGCAATGACCACCAACAGTTCGATGAGGGTGAATCCCGCGCGAATTGATTTTGGGTCAGTACTCATGGCGTTGTCTCTTTCCGACAATTTTCGAGCGTCAGCGAATTCCTTTAAACTAGAACCCCCTCAGCTTGCGCGCAACTTCGACAAGACAAATTCACCTCATGCCAGGCTGGCGCTGCGTGCGCTCAATACGACCTGTCCGAAAGCCGCCCGGCGTGATAGCTCATCCAGTGAAGGTCCTTGTCTCCGCGGGCGACCACCGTCGCCGTCACACCGTTAAA